>QEVN01000187.1 GCA_003576795.1 Burkholderiales bacterium | reverse complement strand
GAACTCGCGGCGCAGGCGCGGATGTTCTACACCGAGCCCGCAATCGGCGACGACGATCGCGCGCGTCATCTCGATTCCGCGCCGCCTGCGCTGGCTGCGGCGCTCGGCACTCTCGCCTCGAAGCTGGAATCGACCGACTGGATCCCGCCGGCGATCGGCGCGGCACTGAAGGCCACCCTCGCCGAGCACGGGCTCAAGATGCCGCAACTCGCAGTACCGGTGCGGCTGCTCGTCTTCGGCGTGGCGCAGACGCCATCGGTCGATGCGATGCTCGCGGCGATGCCGCGAGAAACGGTTCTGGCGCGGCTGCGCGGCGGTTTACGAGGAGTCGTTACGTCGTGAAAAAGCGAGGCGGCATCTTCGTGAACCGTCGCAGCCAGGCGGTCCACGTGCCCGAGGAATACCAGTTCTCCATGAGCGAGGTCCCTTCTCGACGCCGACTTCTGCTCGTGCAGGGACTGCGCGTAGCGAACTGGGCCCGTTGACCCGAACATTCTCCCGAGGAAGCCACCTTGTCCGGCAGCACCTTCGGCCACGTCTTTCGCGTCACCACCTTCGGCGAGTCGCACGGCCCGGCGATCGGCTGCATCGTCGACGGATGCCCGCCGGGGCTCGCGCTGTCGGAGAGCGACATCCAGCCCGAGCTGGATCGCCGGCGTCCCGGCACCTCGCGGCACGTGACGCAGCGCCGCGAGCCCGATCGCGTCGAGATCCTGTCGGGCACTTTCGAAGGCCGCACCACCGGCACGCCGATCGCGCTGGTGATCCGCAACGAGGACGCGCGCAGCAGCGACTACGCGGAAATCGCGCGCACTTTCCGTCCCGGCCACGCCGACTACGCCTACTGGCAGAAATACGGCATTCGCGACCCGCGCGGCGGCGGGCGCTCGTCGGCACGCCTCACCGCGCCGGCGGTGGCCGCCGCGGCCATCGCGAAGAAGTGGCTGGGCGAACGCTACGGCACGCGCATCCGGGGCTGCATGACGCAGCTGGGCGAGATCGTCGTTCCGGTGAGCGACTGGGACGAGGTGCCGAACAACGCCTTCTTCGCCGCCGATGCGACCGTCGTTCCGCAGCTCGAGCGCTACATGGACGAGTTGCGCAAGGCGGGCGACTCCTGCGGGGCGCGCGTGCGCGTCGTCGCGGAGGGCGTTCCGGTGGGGCTCGGCGAGCCGCTCTACGACAAGCTCGACGCCGACATCGCCTACGCGATGATGGGGATCAATGCCGTCAAGGGCGTCGAGATCGGCGCCGGCTTCGGCTGCGTCACGCAAAGGGGCAGCGAGCACGGCGACGAGCTCACGCCGCAGGGCTTCGCGACGAACAACGCGGGCGGCGTGCTCGGCGGCATCTCCACCGGCCAGCCGATCGTCGTCGAACTGGCGATCAAGCCGACGTCGAGCATCCGCCTGCCGCGCCGCTCGATCGACCTGGAGGGCGCCCCCACCACCGTGCAGACGCACGGTCGGCACGATCCCTGCGTCGGCATCCGGGCCACGCCGATCGCCGAGGCGATGCTCGCGCTGGTGCTGATCGATCACGCGTTGCGCGATCGCGGGCAGAATGCCGACGTCGTCGTCGGCACTCCGCGCATCGGCGGCGCGCCGCGCAGCACGGGACGCGCGGGCAGCTGAGTTGCTTCCCGTTGCGAGCGCTGACGTTTCGGAAAACCAGCCTGCGACCATGAAGATCAAGCGCCTGCTTGCCGCGGTCACCGCTGCCGCGTCGCTCCTCCTGGCGGCCTGCAGCACCGTGCAGACGACCGCCCCCGGCGCGGTGGGTGTCGATCGCACGCAGCGGATGTCCTCGCTCGTCTCCGAAGCGCAGATGCGCCAGGAGGCCAACCAGGCCTACGCGCAGATCGTCCAGCAGCAGCGCCAGAAAGGCACCCTGAACGACGACGCGGCGCTCACCGGCCGCGTGCGCGCGATCACGTCTCGGCTGATTCCGGCCAGCGCCGCGTTCCGGCCCGATGCGCGCTCGTGGAACTGGGAAGTCAACGTGTTCGATTCGCCCGAGATCAACGCGTGGGTGATGCCCGGCGGCAAGATCGGCGTCTACAGCGGGCTGGTGAAGAAGCTGAACCTGACCGACGACGAGATCGCGGCGGTGCTCGGCCACGAGATCGCGCACGCGCTGCGCGAGCACGCGCGCGAACGCGCCTCCGAGCAGGTCGGCGCGCAGGTGGTCATCAGCGGCGCAGCCGTGCTGCTCGGCGTGGGCGACGCGGCTGGCGATCTGGGGAACGTCTTCTACAAGACCTTCTTCGGCTTGCCGCACAGCCGCCTGCAGGAGACCGAGGCCGACCGCATCGGCGTGGAGATCGCCGCGCGCGCGGGCTACGATCCGCGCGCGGCGATCACGCTGTGGCAGAAGATGGCTGAGAAGGCCGGAGGCGGCGGCGGTCCCGAATTCCTCAGCACGCACCCGTCGGCGGAGAACCGGCTCAAGGACCTGCAGGTCTATGCGCAGCGGGTGATGCCGCTGTACCAGCAGGCGAGTCGCTGACGCCGGCAACGCGGCGCAGGCGACTGCGCAGCGTGAGGGACTGCGCCGCAGCGCGGCGGGCGGGCCGCCGGCGCCGTCCTCATCGAGGCGCGGCGGGCTTCTTTGATGCGGTGCACCAAAACAGCCCGCCGTGGCATAATTGCGACTCTGCCGCAACCCCGCCACGGCCCGCCGCTCTGCTGCGGCCGCAGGCCCGAATCCGACCGTCATGCCGCTCGCCGCTCGCACGCTGTACGACAAGCTGTGGGACGCTCACGTCGTCCACCAGGAGGACGACGGCACCGCCCTGATCTACATCGATCGCCACCTCGTTCACGAGGTCACGAGCCCGCAGGCTTTCGAGGGGCTGCGCCTGGCCGGCCGCAAGCCGTGGCGCGTATCGGCGAACCTCGCGGTGGTCGACCACAACGTGCCCACCACCGATCGTTCGCGCGGCATCGCCGATCCGATCTCCCGCCTGCAGGTCGAAACGCTCGACGCCAATGCGCGCGAGCACGGCATTCCCTATTTCGACCTGCTCGACCGCCGCCAGGGCATCGTGCACGTCATCGGCCCGGAGCAGGGCGCAACGCTGCCCGGCATGACCGTCGTGTGCGGCGACTCCCACACCAGCACGCACGGCGCCTTCGCCTGCCTGGCCTTCGGCATCGGCACCTCCGAGGTCGAGCACGTGCTCGCCACGCAGACGCTGGTCGCGCGCAAGATGAAGAACATGCTGGTGCGCGTCGAGGGCGCGCTGCCGCGCGGCGTCACGGCGAAGGACATCGTCCTCGCGATCATCGGCCGCATCGGCACCGCCGGCGGCACCGGCTACGCGATCGAGTTCGCCGGCTCGGCGATCCGCGCGCTGTCGATGGAAGGCCGGATGACGATCTGCAACATGGCGATCGAGGCCGGCGCGCGTTCGGGCATGGTCGCTGCGGACGAAACCACTTTCCGCTACCTGAAGGGCCGCCCGATGGCGCCCGCGGGCGCCGACTGGGATCGCGCCGTCGAGCACTGGCGCACGCTGCATTCCGATCCCGATGCGCGCTTCGATCTCGTCGTCGACATCGACGCGACGAAGCTCTCGCCGTACGTCAGCTGGGGCACCTCGCCCGAGATGGTCACGACCATCGACTCCCGCGTACCCGACCCCGACAGGGAGAAGGACCCGGTGCGCCGCGAGGGCTACGAGCGCGCGCTGCAATACATGGGGCTGAAGCCGAATACGCCGATCGTCGACATCCGCATCGACAAGGTCTTCATCGGCTCGTGCACGAACTCGCGCATCGAAGACCTGCGCGAAGCCGCGGCCGTCGTTCGCGGAAAGCGCAAGGCGTCGAACGTCAGGCTCGCGATGGTCGTCCCGGGCTCGGGCCTGGTGAAGGCGCAGGCCGAGCAGGAAGGGCTC
>QEVN01000186.1 GCA_003576795.1 Burkholderiales bacterium | reverse complement strand
TGCATCGCGTGCGCAGCATCATCGTCGAGCGCGAGGCGGCGAGCGGCTGGATGTCGCGCCTCGCCGCCGACAGCCGCGCGCCGTCCGACGACGCCTCCGCGTCGGGCGCGATGGCCCGCTGAACGGCGAGGAAGCGATGCTCGACTGGCTGCGCATGGGCGGCTACGGTTTCTACGTCTGGAGTTCGTACGGAATGCTCGCGCTCGCGATCGTCGTCGAACTGTTCGCGCTGCGTCAGCGCCGGCGCACGGCGCAGCGGCGCGCCGACGAGTTGCGCGCCGAACAGCCGCTGCGGCCGGCGCATTTCCGCGGGAATTCCGAATGAAAGCACGTCATCGCCGATTGCTCTGGATCGTGGGCGGACTGGCGGCGCTGGCCGTGGCCGCGACCTTCGTCACCAACGCGTTCCGCAGCAACCTGGTGTTCTTCTTCACCCCGACGCAGATCGTCGACGGCGAGGCGCCGACCAACAAGACCTTCCGCATCGGCGGACTGGTCGAGCCCGACAGCCTGCAGCGCATCGGCGACGGCACCACCGTCACCTTCCGCGTGACCGACAACGCGAAGACGATCCTGGTGGCCTACACGGGCATCCTGCCCGACCTGTTCAAGGAAGGCCGCGGCGTCGTCGCCCAGGGAACGCTGCAGCCCGACGGCACCTTCAAGGCCCGCGAAGTGCTCGCCAAGCACGACGAGAACTACATGCCGCCGGAAGCGGCCGAGGCGCTGCGCCGCGCCGGGCATCCGGTGGGCTCGCCGTCGCAGTTCCAGCAGGCCGATCGCTGAGCGCAGCGCGCCGCAAGGAGGCACGAAAGACATGATCGCCGAATTCGGGCAGTACACGCTGGCCCTCGCGCTCGCCGTCGCGATCGTTCTCGGCACCCTGCCGATGATCGGCAGCTTCCTGCGCAGTTCGCTCGGCGCGCGGCTGATGGCCGTCGACCGCCCGGCGGCGATCCTGCTCGCCGCGCTCGCCATCCTCGCCTTCGGCTCGCTCGGCGCGCTGTTCGTGCGCAACGACTTCAGCGTCGCGCTGGTCGCCACGCATTCGAACCTGCACCTGCCGCTGCACTACCGCATCGCCGCCACCTGGGGCTCGCACGAAGGCTCGATGCTGCTGTGGGTGCTGATCCTGTCGTTCTGGACCGGCGCCGTCTCGTTCTTCTCGTCGTCGCTGCCCGACGTGCTGCGCGCGCGCATCCTGTCGACGATGGGCCTGGTCGGCGCGGGCTTCCTGCTGTTCCTGCTGTTCACGTCGAACCCCTTCGAGCGGCTGATGCCGCCGGCCGCCGACGGGCGCGACCTCAATCCGCTGCTGCAGGATCCGGGCATGGTGTTCCACCCGCCGCTGCTCTACATGGGCTACGTCGGGCTGTCGGTGGCCTTCGCGTTCTCGATCGCCGGCCTGATCGGCGGGCGCTTCGATGCGGCGTGGGCGCGCTGGGCGCGGCCCTGGACGGTGGTCGCCTGGTGCTTCCTCACGCTGGGCATCGCGCTCGGCTCGTTCTGGGCGTACTACGAGCTGGGCTGGGGCGGCTGGTGGTTCTGGGACCCGGTCGAGAACGCCTCGTTCATGCCGTGGCTGGTCGCCACCGCGCTGATCCACTCGCTCGCGGTCGCCGAGAAGCGCGGCACCTTCAAGAGCTGGACCGTGCTGCTGGCGATCCTCGGCTTCGGACTGAGCCTGCTCGGCACCTTCCTCGTGCGCTCGGGCGTGCTCACCTCGGTGCACGCCTTCGCCACCGATCCCGCGCGCGGCGTCTTCATCCTCTTCTTCCTGTCGATCGTCGTCGGCGGATCGCTGACGCTGTTCGCGGTGCGCGCGCCGGCCATCGGCAACGGCCCGGGCTTCTCGGCGATCTCGCGCGAGTCGCTGCTGCTCGCCAACAACGTGCTGCTCGTCGTGGCGATGGCGGCGGTGCTGCTCGGCACGCTGTATCCGCTGATCCTCGACACGCTCGACATGGGCAAGATCTCGGTCGGCCCGCCCTACTTCGAGTCGGTGTTCGTGCCGATGATGGCGCCGGCGCTGTTCCTGATGGGCATCGGACCGATCGCCCGCTGGAAGCAGGCGCAACTGCCCGATCTGTTCGCGCGACTGCGCTGGGCGCTGGCGATCGCCGTCGTCGCCTCGCTGCTGCTGCCGCTCACCGTCGACGGCTTCCGGCCGATGACGAGCATCGGCCTGTTCTTCGCGCTGTGGATCGCCGCCTGCGTCGTCGTCGCCGTGCTCGACATGCTGCGCGGCCCCGACGGGCGGCTTTCGCCGTCCCGCGTGAAGCTGCATCCGGCCAGCGCCTGGGGGATGCACTTCGCGCACCTGGGCGTGGCGATCTTCGTCGCGGGCGTGACGCTGTCGAACAGCTATTCGGTGGACCGCGAGCTGCGCATGGAAGTCGGGCAGACGATCACGCTCGGCGACTACGCCATCCGCTTCGTCGGGCTGCAGGAAGTGCCCGGGCCGAACTACGACGCGACGCGCGGCCGCTTCGAGGTGCGAAAGGCCGGCGCTGCCGGGGCCGGCACTGCCGGGGCCGGCGCCGGTGAGGACGCCGCACCGCTCGCCGTCCTGTCGCCCGAGAAGCGCATCTATCGCGCGAGCGGCCAGCCGATGACCGAAGCGGCGATCGATCGCGGCCTGACGCGCGACGTGTACCTGTCGATGGGCGAGCCGCTGGGCGCACAGGCCTGGGTCGTGCGCGCGCACGTGAAGCCCTTCGTCAACTGGATCTGGCTCGGCTGCCTGGTGATGGCGCTCGGCGGCTTCGTGTCGGCCGCGGACAAGCGCTACCGCAGGCGCCTGGCCGAGCGCGCCGCGGCGCAGATGACGCCGGCTGCCGCATGAGAGCGCTGCGCTTCATCCTGCCGGCGGTCGTCTTCGCGGTCATCGCGTGGTTCCTGCTCGCCGGGCTCGACCGCAATCCGCGCGACATCCCGTCGCCGCTGATCGGCAAGCCGGCGCCCGATTTCTCGCTGCCGGTCACGCACGATCTCGCGCGCACCTGGTCGCCGCAGGCGTTGCGCGGCAAGGTGTGGCTGCTCAACGTCTGGGGCTCGTGGTGCTCGGCCTGCCAGGTCGAGCATCCGTTGCTCAACGACCTGGCGCGCAGCGGCGAGATCCCGATCGTCGGGCTCGCCTGGAAGGACATGCCGGAGAACTCGATCGCGTGGCTGCGGCGCCTGGGCAATCCGTACTCGGTCGTCGTCAGCGACGTGCAGGGCCGCGTCGGCATCGACTACGGCGTCTACGGAGCGCCGGAAACCTTCCTGATCGACGGAGCGGGGATCATCCGGTACAAGCACGTCGGACCGGTCACGCCGGAGCTGCTGCAGCAGAAGCTGCTGCCGCTCGCGCGCGAACTCGCGGCCTCGTGAAGGGACGAAGCATGAACGCTCGCCTTCGGCTCGGGAACGCCCGCCCACGACTCGCTCGCTCGCTCGCCGCGCTGCTCCTCGGCATGGCCGCCTGGCTGTCGCTGCCCGGCACGACCGGCGTCGCCGTCGCGCAGTCGCAGTCGCAGCCCGCGCGCGAAGCGCCGACGCCCGCGGCCAGCCTGTTGCCCACGCAGGCCGAGCGCGAGCGCTTCCATGCGCTCGCCGAGGAACTGCGCTGCCTCGTCTGCCAGAACCAGACGCTGGCCGACTCCGATGCGGCGCTCGCCGCCGACCTGCGCCGCGAAGTCGAGGAGCTGATGCTCGCCGGACGCAGCGACGACGAGATCAAGGCCTATCTCGTGCAGCGCTACGGCGACTTCGTGCTGTACCGGCCGCCGCTGCAGCGGAACACCTGGCTGTTGTGGCTCGGGCCCTTCGTGCTGCTGCTCGTCGGCGCAGCCGTCTGGTGGCGCCTGCAGCTCGCGCACCGCGCGGGCCTGCGCGCGGCGGAGGCAGGCGCCGGCGCGAGC
>QEVN01000185.1 GCA_003576795.1 Burkholderiales bacterium | reverse complement strand
CTGGGCCGCCCGGCGCTCGTGCTGGCGCCGAACAAGACGCTGGCCGCGCAGCTGTACGCCGAGATGCGCGAGTTCTTCCCGAACAACGCGGTCGAGTACTTCGTCTCCTACTACGACTACTACCAGCCCGAGGCCTACGTCCCGCAGCGCGACCTGTACATCGAGAAGGACTCGTCGATCAACGAGCACATCGAGCAGATGCGGCTGTCGGCGACGAAGTCGCTGCTCGAGCGGCGCGATACGGTGATCGTCGCCACCGTCTCGTGCATCTACGGGATCGGCAATCCGCGCGACTACCACGAGATGATCCTCGTGCTGCGCGTGAAGGACCGCATCTCGCAGCGCGACGTGCTGCAGCGGCTGGTCGCGATGCAGTACCGCCGGAGCGAAACCGACTTCGCGCGCGGCACCTTCCGCGTGCGCGGCGACACGATCGACATCTTCCCGGCCGAGCACGCCGAGCTGGCCGTTCGCGTCGAGCTGTTCGACGACGAGATCGAGAGCATCCAGCTCTTCGACCCGCTCACCGGGCGCGTGCGCCAGAAGACCCCGCGCTTCACCGTCTACCCGTCGTCGCACTACGTGACGCCGCGCGCCACGGTGCTGCGCGCGCTCGACACGATCCGCGAGGAACTGGCCGACCGGCTGAAGTTCTTCTACGAGCAGGGCAAGCTCGTCGAGGCGCAGCGCCTCGAGCAGCGCACCCGCTTCGACATGGAGATGCTGCAGGAGCTGGGCTTCTGCAAGGGCATCGAGAACTACACGCGGCACCTGTCCGGCGCGCGTCCCGGCGATCCGCCGCCGACGCTGGTCGACTACCTGCCGTCCGATGCGCTGATGTTCATCGACGAGAGCCACGTCACGATCGGCCAGCTGGGCGGCATGTTCCGCGGCGACCGCTCGCGCAAGGAGACGCTGGTCGAATACGGCTTCCGGCTGCCGTCGGCGCTCGACAACCGTCCGCTGAAGTTCGAGGAGTTCGAGCGCAAGATCGGCCAATGCGTGTTCGTGTCGGCCACGCCCGCCGACTACGAGAGCACGCACGCGGGGCAGGTCGTCGAGCAGGTCGTGCGTCCCACCGGGCTCGTCGACCCGCAGGTCATCGTCCGCCCGGCCGCGACGCAGGTCGACGATCTGCTCTCCGAGATCCACGATCGCGTGGCCGCGAACGAGCGCGTGCTGGTCACCACGCTCACCAAGCGGATGGCCGAGGAACTCACCGACTATCTCGCCGAGAACGGCGTGCGGGTGCGCTACCTGCACTCCGACATCGACACCGTCGAGCGCGTCGAGATCATCCGCGACCTGCGGCTGGGCGCCTTCGACGTGCTGGTCGGCATCAACCTGCTGCGCGAGGGGCTCGACATCCCCGAGGTGTCGCTGGTGGCGATCCTCGATGCGGACAAGGAAGGATTCCTGCGCAGCGAGCGCAGCCTGATCCAGACGATCGGGCGCGCCGCGCGCAACCTGAACGGCTGCGCGATCCTGTACGCCGATCGCGTCACCGACTCGATGCGCCGCGCGATCGACGAGACCGAACGCCGGCGCGCGAAGCAGCTGACTTTCAACGCGAGCCGCGGCATCGTGCCGCGCGGCGTGCGCAAGCAGGTGCGCGACATGATCGACGGCGTCTACGACGCGACGCAGTCGCGGATCGAGCTGCGTGCGGCCGAGGAGCAGTCGAGATACGAAGCGCTCGGCGAGAAGGGTCTCGCCCGCGAGATCCGCCGGCTCGAGAAGGCGATGCTCGAGCAGGCGCAGAACCTCGAATTCGAAAAGGCCGCGCAGACGCGCGACCAGCTCGCCGCGCTCAAGCAACGGTTCTTCGGTTCCGACGGGGGGAGCAATGTGGTTCCGTTCGTTGCAGACCCGGCTCCGGCGGGCGCTGGTGCTGCGGCGCGGCGCAGGAGCGCCTGAACAGATTTCTTCGACTCACTCGGCTACGGACACGAAAATGGCAAAGAGAGAACCGGTATCGCTCGCGATGAACACGCGGGTGCTGTTCGTCTGCATGGGCAACATCTGCCGCTCGCCGATGGCCGAGGGCGTGTTCCGGCACCTGGTGCGCCAGGCCGGGCTCGACGAGGTCGTGCGCGTCGCCTCGGCGGGCACGCACGCCTTCCATCTCGGCGAGGCGCCCGACCGACGCGCGCAGGCGGCCGCGTCCCGGCGCGGCTACGAGATCGCCGACCTGCGCGCCACGCGCGTGCGCGAGAAGGACTTCGACGAGTTCGATCTCGTGCTGGCCATGGACTGGGACAACCTCTCGGCGCTGCAGCAGATGGCGCCGAAGACTTCGCATCACAAGCTGCAACTGCTGATGCGCTTCGCCACCGAGCACGAAACGGCGACGATCCCCGATCCGTATTACGGCAACGTGCAGGGCTTCGAGCAGACGCTCGACTACATCGAGGACGCCTGCAACGGGCTGCTCGAGCTGGCCAAGCGGCGCGCCACGCAGGTGGCGGCGGCCTGAAGAGGCGCGCCGTAGCCGGTACGTCGCCGGCGCGCACGAGCAGGAACCGGCGGGGCCGCAACGCGGCCTCGCGTCGCGTTCACTCGAGCCTGCCGTCGGCCTCGACGTGGATGGCGGTCGCCGTCGGGCTCGCGTCGAACACCATCGCGGCCGGCCACGCAGGCCACTGGGGCACTGCCGGGTTGTTCGGATCGCCGTTGCGCGCGAACGCCGCGATACTCTGCATCATCGCCTTCGACAGCGCCAGTCGCCCGGGCTCGTTCGCCCTGCTGTTGGCCGCATTCGAGAAGAGCGAAGGCCCGAAGTTGCCGAACAGGAAGGGCAGGTCGAAGGCGTGCGCGGCGCCGTACACGTCGTTCCACGGCGCCGGCTCTTCGTCCCAGTCGAAGCGATAGAACCAGACGTTCGACTGGCGCGAGGTCAGCGCGTCGAGCACGTCGATGCGGTTCACCGTCATGAAGACGTCGTCGAGCAGCTCGGCGCGCGCCGTCCATCCGGTTCCGGGGGCGTCGGCCGGCAGATAGGCGGCGTTGATGATGTCGGCGTCCGTGAGCTGCGGCGCGGCGTTCGGGTCGTACCCGGCCATCATCCGGAAGCGCGTGGCGTCGTCGACGATGAAGCCGGGCGGGCTGCCCGCCGGCGGCAGCAGCGTCAGGAACGGCGCGAAGAGCTTGCCCTCGTCGCGCGTGTTGCCGGCGAGCACGGGAATCGCCCGATATTGCCCCGCACGGATCGCCGCGATGGGGTCGGCCGGCAGCACGTTGCCGTCCGGAATCGGGCCGGAGCCGGAGAGGCCCTTCGGCCCGAGCTTCGCGAGCACGGTCGAGAGGATCGCCGCGGCGCTCTTCGAGCGCAGGTAGTCGGCGACCTGCGCGTCGGTCATCCCGGCGACGACCGCCTGCGCGGCGGTCGCGTCGGCCGCGCGGCCGTCGGCGATCAGCAGCTCGTGGAGCAGCTGCTCGCCCTGCGTCCGGTAGACCGAAGCCGGGCTGATGATCGGGATCGAGCCGGCGGGCAGCGTCGCGGCCGTCGAGATGCCGCCGCTGATCGGCACCGCCCGGTGGAACAGCGCGTCGGCCAGCGGCGAAGTCATCAGCGCCCAGACGTCGATCGCGCCGGCCGACTGGCCCATCAGCGTCACGTTCGACGGATCGCCGCCGAAGCGCTCGATGTTGCGCTGGACGAACTTCAGCGCCTGCGCGATGTCGAGCAGCGCGAAGTTGCCCGAATCGCCGAGCGCGTCGGTGCCGGTCTTCAGCGGCTCCAGCGCGAGGAAGCCGAACACGCCGACGCGGTAGTTCATCGTGACGACGACCGCGTTGGCCGCCTTCGCGAGCGGCGCTCCGTCGTAGACCGGGTCGGCGCTGTAGCCGGAGATGTTGCTGCCGCCATAGACGAAGGCGATGACCGGAAGCGCCCTCTCTCGTTGCCGCGCGGACGCCAGATGTTCAGCGTCAGGCAGTCCTCGCTGCCCACCGGCTGGTTCAGCGTCTGCGCGATCGTGTCGTCGTAGCGATTGTTCAGCCCCGGTCCGTAGATGCGCCCGTTCTGGATGCAGGCAGCGCCGAAGCGCGTCGCGTCGAGCGGGGTCGCCCACGGCTCCGGCTCCACCGGCGCCTTCCATCGCAGCTCGCCCACCGGCGGCCTGGCGAAGGGAATGCCCTTCCAGAACAGGGTATCGGAGGCGCGATCGTCGACGCCCTTGACGATGCCCAGCGAGGTGTCTCGCACCTCGGGATCGTCGGAGTCGCCGCCGCAGGCGGAAAGCGCGAGCGCTGCCGAGACCGCGGCGCAGGCTGCCCATCGTGCACGCGTCATCTTCCACTCCTCGGTTTCCGGGGCGCGGGCGACGTATCGGCCGCGGCAGCGGCTTCTCCGGAGGCTGCTCCTCTCGCGACGCTGCTTTTCCCCTCGCGAACGATCCTACGCAGCTGCGGCCGCATTCCGTCGAA
>QEVN01000184.1 GCA_003576795.1 Burkholderiales bacterium | reverse complement strand
CTGTTCACACTACGATCGTCCCCGCGTGAGCCCGAAAAAAGCGCGCAATCAAGGCGCAAAGCGCAGCCGTGGCGGTGCCACGGCGAGCATTTGCAACGCGGAGTGCGCGCTTTTTTCGGGCTCACCCTTCGGGCCGGGGCCTGCCGGGCCGCCACACTTCGTTGCTGGCTCCTTGCGTGGCACCGCCACGCGCGTCGCCAGCGCCTCGTTTGGCGGCCCGGCAGGCCCCGGCGCGGGGACGATCGTAGTGTGAACAGGCCCTAGAACCAGCCGGTCAGCGCCACTCCCGCATAACGGCGCCAGTAGCCCGAACCGCCGCCGGCCAGCCCCACTCCGCTTCCCGAGCCGCCGAGCTGTGCGCGCAACTGCAGCGTGGGAGACAGGTCGTACGCGACGACGAGCTCCAGCAGATGCGGGTTGCCGCTCGTTCGCGTGTCCCAACCATCGACTTCGCGCGCGGTGCCGATGCCGGCGCGCGCCGCCACCTGCCACTCGCGCCAGTCCCTCGAGACCGAAACGAAGAGACGCGCTTCGCGGTACTCCTTCGGATTCCAGTAGCCGCGCCAGGCGACGGCCGGCCCCGTCGGGTCCGAGCTGCGGAAGGCGAGCGCCTCGATGCCGGCGCGCACGCGCGGCGCGGAGACGATCGTTCGCTCGACGCGGCCGTACACGCGGTCGCGCTCGTTGCCGTCGTCGAAGCGGAAATGCGCGAGCGACCCGGCGAGCGTCCAGGCGAGCGCCGGCCGGAAGTCGACGCCGAGCGACGCGACGTCGACGTGCACGCGCTGGTCGATCGCCTTCGGCGTCTCGACCGTCTCGCGCACGAGCTCGGCATCGACGCGCACGGCGTCCACGGGCAGCCAGCGCACACGAGCGGCGCCGGTCGACGGCTTCCAGCCGTCGTAGTCGTTGAACGCGATCGACACGCTCGGCCACGCGACGCCCCAGCGAGACCCGAGGCTGCCCAGGCGCGCGCTCGCCTGCGTCTGCCAGCGAAGGCCGTCGACGCGACCGTTCGGATCGTCGAAATGCACGCGGCGCAGCGCCGTCTCGAGCGCGCGCCCGTCGGCGAAATGCCAGCCGGTGGCCGCGCGCAGCGCCCGCGTATCGAGATCGTCGCGGTCGGTCGACGCGTCCAGCTCGGCCGACCACCAGCGCGAACGCTCGCGCGACGTGCGAAAGCGCCGCAGCCACTGCGCGTCGCGATGCTCGATCGTCGCCAGCTCGTCGTCGGCGAGATCGTCGAACCCGCTCCAGCGCAGCGCACGCGCGTAGTCGAAGCGCGTCCCGTCGTCGAGCGACGCGACCTTCGCCTCGCGGTACATCAGGACCGCCTCGCGATGACGGCCGGCATCGTTCAGCGCGCGGGCGAGTCCCAGCCGGCTGCGCCGGTCGTCCGGATCGATGCGCAGCGCTTCCCGATAGGCGTCGAGCGCGCCGATCCGGTCTTCGCGCTGCCGGCGCGATTCGGCCACGCCGCGCCATGCATCGGCGGCATCGGCATCGTGCGCGGCCGACTCGAGGAACAGGGGCTCGGCATCGGCCGCATCGCCCGCCCACAGCGTCTGCCAGGCGAGCGAACGGCGCACGTCGGCTCGACGCTGCGGGGCCACCGCGAGCACGCGCCGGTACATCGCGGCCGATTCGCGGTTGCGATCGGCGAAGCCGAGCACGCGCGCGACCTCGATCAGCAGGTCCGAATCGTCGGGACGCTGCGCGAGCAGCGATTCGTAGCGCGCGAGCGCCTGCGCGTACTCGCGGCGGTCGACTTCCGCGCGTGCGCGCGCCAGATCGGCGGCGAAGGCGGATTCGCCGGTCGATGCGGGGGGCGCTGCCTGCGCCGACTGCGCCGCCGCAGCGCCGCCGGCGACGCAAAGGCACGCGCCGGCCACCGCCGCCGCCAGGCGGCGCAGCGAAGCGCTCTTCACGCTCCGGCCCCGACGCGACGCGTGTCCCAGCGTATCGATCGTCGTTGCGGACGGCGCAGCAGCCACGGCAGCGAAACCACCGCGGCGAGCGCGAGCAGCATCCAGTAGACGATCGGATACCAGATCGCGTACGGAGCCATGCGCACGATCGACGGGTCGTAGCGCCGGTCGATCCAGGCGCCGACCGCGAGCTGCAGCACGCACATCGTGCCGATCGTCATGCCCCACAGATTGGGGATCGGCGAGGCGCCCACCGGCGGCAGCCCGACCGCCCACGAAGCGACCCAGATTCCGGTGAGCACGACGAAGCACAGCGCCCACAACGTCGACAGCGACGACTCGGCGAACACCGGCCACATGCGGCGGAACTTCCAGTGCATCATCACGTCGCGATGCCGGCGCAGCACCTGCATCAGCCCGCGCGCCCAGCGCAGCCGCTGCTTCCAGAGTCCGCGGAAGGTCGAGGGCACCGTCATCCAGCACACGGCGCGCGGTTCGTAGCGCACGTCGTAGAAGCGCTTCTGCAGCTTCCACGTGAGGTCGATGTCCTCGGTGGGCATGTCGGGGCTGAAGCCGCCGACGTCGAAGATCGCGCTGCGCCGGAACGCGGCGACGACGCCCGAGACGGTGACCACGCGGCCCCAGATGCGCTGCGAGCGGCGCAGCAGGCTCACGATCGACGAAAACTCGATCGACTGCAGCCGCGCGAGGAAGGTGCCGGTGTTGCGCACGCGCGGATTGCCGGTGACCGCGGCGACGCGCGCCGACGCGAAGTGCGGAACCATCGTGCGCAGCAGCTCGGGCTGCGGCTCGGCGTCGGCATCGAGGATCAGCACGATCTCGCCGCGCGCCAGCGGCAGCGCGTCGTTCAGCGCGAGCGCCTTGCCCTCGTTCACCGACTTGTGCACGACGCGCACCCGCGGATCGGCGAAGGCGCGCAGCACCTCGTGCGTCGCGTCGGTCGATCCGTCGTCGATCGCGATCACCTCGAAATCGGGATAGTCGAGCGCGAGCACGCTGTGCAGCGCGCGCCCGATGACCGCCGCCTCGTTGTGCGCCGGAATCAGCACGCTGACCAGGGGCAGCGGGCCTTCGACGCGCGCGGGCGGCAGGCGGTGCTCCCAGCGCAGCCGGAACATGATCGACGTCGTCACCCACAGGATGCTGGTGGCGATCGGGTACGCGGCGAAATAGACGAGCGACCAGTCGTAGGCGGCCGTGCCCTGCAGCCAGCGCAGGAGCTGCTCGAAGGCGGCGATCACGGCGCCACGCCCGTCGT
The DNA here is from genome assembly GCA_003576795.1 of Burkholderiales bacterium. Lineage (GTDB taxonomy): Bacteria > Pseudomonadota > Gammaproteobacteria > Burkholderiales > Burkholderiaceae_E > Zeimonas. The sequence goes on along the minus strand of QEVN01000184.1, from coordinate 857 downwards.
CGGTACCGCCACCGTGTCGTCGGGCGCAGGCGCCGCACCGGCCGCGAACGGCACCGGCACGGTGGCGATCATCCGATACCGCTTCGCACCGGACTCGACGTCGATGCGGATGCGGTCCGCGCTCGCGAGCGCGCTCCAGTCGGCGTGCACCGGATGCCCGGCCCAATCGACGTCGTAGAGGCACTCGACGAGCGCCGGCGCGCGCCGGCGATGCCGGCCGCGGTACAGCGCGAGGTTGTGCGCGATCCAGATCGCGGTCAGCGTCGGCAGCACGATCGCCGACACGACGATCAGCACCCACAGCCCGTGCGCATCCCACGGCAGCGCCGCGACGCGGATCCAGCCGAAGGCGAACAGCGCCCAGCCGAGCGCGATCCCGACGACGTGCATCGCCGCTCGCCCGGCCGATCCGAGCGGCGTGGGTCCGGCAACCGCCACCGCGCGACTACCGGACGGGGCGCTTGCGCGTGACGACGAACCCGACGCCGCCGATCGCGAGCATCGCGAGCGTGCCCGGCAGCGGGACGCGGGTCGGGTCGGTGACGAGACGATCGGTCGGTACCGGCTCCCACGCTGCGCCGTCGCGCAGCCAGGCGAGCTGCACGACGCCGGCCTGCAGACGGTTGTACGCGCCGAGCTCGAAGCGGTACAGCCCCTCCGAGAGCAGCAGGTCCTCGGTGAAGCCCGTGCGCTCGCGCGCGGTCAGGATGAAGTCCGAAGAGATCTCGACGAACTCGTCGTCGGCGCCGTGGATGCGCAGGAAGAATCCGTCGTCGTAGAGGACGCCGAAGTTGTAGAGGCCGGCGTCGGTGATGCGCAGATAGCCGGTGTAATGCGCCGTCCAGTTCTCCGCGGGG
>QEVN01000183.1 GCA_003576795.1 Burkholderiales bacterium | reverse complement strand
CATCGCGCTGTCGATGGGCAAGGCCACGCTCTCGGGTCCGAAAGGCGAAGGGCGCTTCGCCAGCATCGACTCGGCGAAGATCGGCGTGGCACTGTGGCCGCTGCTGTCTCGGGAGGTGCAGGTCAAGCGCGTGGCGCTCGACGCGCTGCATATCGACGCCGTGCGGCACAAGGACGGCAGCACGAATTTCGACGACCTGCTCGCGCGCCTGAAGTCGCAGCAGGCGCAGCCGGGCGCCGCGCCCTCGCCCGCCGATGCCGCGTCCGCCGCCGCGACCACGGTCACCGTGGCCGAGATCGCGCTGCACGACGCTGCGCTCGCCTGGCGCGACGAAGGCAGCGGCGACGAATGGAAGCTGCAGAAGCTCGATCTCACGGCCGACCGCATCGGCAGCGGCGAACCAGGCAAGCTCCAGGCGAGCGCGCGCCTCACCGGGAAGAAGGCCGGGATCGACGCACAGCTCAATGCGGCGAGCGGCTACCGCGCCGATTTCGCCACCGGGCACATCGCGCTGTCCGACGCGAAGCTCGACGCGACCACCGAGGACGGCATCACCACGCACCTCGAGGCGCCCGCGCTGACGATCGCCGGCGGATCGGTCGAAGGCAAGCCGATCGCGCTGCAGCTGCAGATGCAGCGCGACGCGACCAAGCTCGACGCATCGCTGTCGACGCAGGTGTCGGCCCCCGCCAACCAGCCGATCGCGCTGCGCGACATCCGCGCCAACCTCACCGCCTCGGGCGGCTCGCTCCCCGCCGACGGCGTGAAGGCATCGATCGGCGGCGACGGCACGATCGATCGGCAGCGCAAGACCGCGTCGCTGAATCTGCAGGGCCGCATCGAAGACTCCCCGATGCAGGCGCGCCTCACCGCGCCCAGCCTCTCGCCGCTGTCGCTGCAGTTCGACGTGCAGGCCGACAGGCTCGACGTCGATCGCCTGCGCGGCGCACCGGCGCCGGCGCAGGCGAAGAAAGGAAACGGCTCCGCGCCCGCAGCCCCGGCCGGCGCGCCGCCGAAGACCGCCGCGGCAACCGACGCGCCGATCCCCGTTCCCCCGATCGCCGACCTCGACACGACCGGCTCGTTGCGCATCGGCGCGCTGCGCGCGGGGGGCGTGGAACTGCGCGACCTGGCGACGACGCTGCGCTCCGGCAACGGCCGGATCGAGGTCACGCGCCTGGTTGCCGCGCTGTACGGCGGAACGCTCGCCGGCAACGCGTCGCTCGCCACCAGCGGGCGCACCGCGGTGAAGATGCAGATGAACGGCATCGACGTCGGCCGCGCGCTGCGCGAGTTCACCCAGCGCGAGATCCTCGACGGCAGCGGCAGCGTCTCGATCGACGTCACCGGCACGGGCAAGACCGTGCCGGCGCTCGAGCGCTCGCTCTCCGGCAACGCGCGCATCGCGCTGCGCGACGGAGCGATCCTCGGCATCGACCTGAGCAAGGTGCTGGAGAAGGTCGAGAGCACGATCGCCGCGGTGCGCGGCGGCGGCGCGGGCAAGGCGCTCGAGAGCCGCACGGGCGGCGGCGAGAAGACCGCCTTCTCGTCGCTCGACGCGAGCTTTGCGATCCGCGACGGAGTGGCGCACAACGACGACCTCGACCTGCGCTCGCCGTTGCTGCGCGTCGGCGGCAACGGCAGCATCGACATCCCCGACCAGGCGATCGACTACCTGCTGAAGGTGTCGCTGGTTGGCACGCTGGCCGGACAGGGCGGCGCGGCTCGCTCCGCATTGCGCGGCCTGACGATCCCCGTTCGCGTGTCGGGTCCGATGGCATCGCTGTCGTACCGCGTCGAGGTCGAAGACCTGGCCCGCGATGCCCTGAAGAAGGAAGTCACGAAGCAGCTCGAGGAGCGCCTGCTCGGCAAGGACGCCGCGCGCGACGGCGGCAAGCCCGGCCCATCGACGAAGCCGAACCCGCGCGATCTGTTGCGCGGTCTCATCGGCCGCTGAGGCCGCGCGCCGCGACGCGATGCGGGGGTTCCCCGGCGCCGCCAGGCGCCGTCGCAGGCGTTCTCCCCGCGGCGCAGACGCGCCCGCCGGACCCGCATCGAGCCGCGGTCGAATTTCCGTATCATTGCGCCGATACGCGCGCCCGCCGGGGCGCCCCTCCTCTTTTCCGCCACGTACCGAATGAATTCCCCGCTGGCCCTCGACCCGATGCGTTTCACCCCGAAGTCGAGCTACGCCTACGAAGAGCTGATCGAATGCGGGCACGGGCGTCTCTTCGGCCCGGGCAATGCCCGCCTGCCGCTGCCGCCGATGCTGATGTTCGACCGCATCACCGAGATCTCCGCCACCGGCGGCGCCTTCGACAAGGGCTTCCTGACGGCCGAATTCGACATCCGCCCCGACCTCTGGTTCTTCGCCTGCCATTTCGAGAGCGACCCGGTGATGCCCGGTTGCCTCGGACTCGACTCGCTGTGGCAGATGCTCGGCTTCTTTCTCGGCTGGACCGGCGCACCGGGTTCGGGCCGCGCGCTCGGCCTGGCGCAGCTGAAGTTCACCGGACAGATCCTGCCCGAGACGAAGCGCGTCGATTACCGCATCGACATCAAGCGCGTGATCAACCGGCGCCTCGTGCTCGGCGTGGCCGACGGCGAGGTACGCGCCGACGGCGAGCGCATCTACCAGGCCAGCGACCTGCAGGTGGGCCTGTTCGAAAACCCCAACTCGATCCGCGCATGAACGCCCTGCGTCGCGTCGTCGTCACCGGAATGGGCATCGTCTCGTGCATCGGCACGAGCATCGAACAGGTGCTCGCATCGCTGCGCGCGGGCCGTTCGGGCATCTCCTTCGTCCCCGAATACGCGGAACTGGGCTTCCGCAGCCAGGTCGCCGGCAAGCCCGACGTCGATCTCGACGCGGCCATCGACCGCAAGCTGCGCCGCTTCATGGGCGACGGCGCCGCCTACCTGCACCTGTCGATGCAGCAGGCGATCGCCGACGCGGGCCTCGCGCCCGACGAAGTCTCGAACGAGCGCACCGGCATCATCGTCGGCTCGGGCGGTCCGTCCACGCGCAACCAGGTCGAGGCGGCCGCCCTGTGCAAGGAGCGCGGCCCCAAGCGCGTCGGCCCGTACATGGTGCCGCGCTGCATGTCGTCGACCACCTCGGCCACCGCGGCGACGAACTTCCGCATCCACGGCGTGAACTACACGATCTCGTCGGCCTGCTCCACGTCGGCGCACTGCATCGGCAATGCCGCCGAGCTGATCCAGTGGGGCAAGCAGGACGTCGTGTTCGCCGGCGGCGCCGAAGAGCTCGACTGGACGCTGTCGGTGCTCTTCGACGCGATGGGCGCGATGTCCTCGAAATACAACGACCGCCCGCAGCAGGCCTCGCGCCCTTACGACGCGAACCGCGACGGCTTCGTCATCGCCGGCGGCGGCGGCGTCGTCGTGCTCGAGGAACTCGGCCACGCGAGGGCGCGCGGCGCGAAGATCTACGGCGAGATCGTCGGCTACGGCGCGACCTCCGACGGTCACGACATGGTCGCCCCCAGCGGCGAGGGCGCCGTGCGCTGCATGCGGCAGGCGCTCGCCACCGTGAAGACGCCGGTGAGCTACATCAACACGCACGGCACCAGCACGCCGGTGGGCGACATCACCGAGCTCGACGCGATCCGCACCGTCTTCGCCGAGCGCGGCGAACCGCTGCCGCGGATCTCGTCCACCAAGTCGATGACCGGCCACTCGCTCGGCGCCACCGGCGTGCAGGAGACGATCTACAGCCTGCTGATGCTGCAGAACGATTTCGTCGCGCCGAGCATCAACATCGAGACGCTCGACCCGGGCGCCGAAGGCGTGCCGATCGCGCGCGAGCGCATCGACGGCGTGCGTCACGAGACCATCCTGTCGAACAGCTTCGGCTTCGGCGGTACGAACTGCACGCTGGCGCTGGCGCGCTGCGAGGGCTGAACGAGCAGCCTCGGGTACCGTTGCGCCAACCCCCGACGCTCGCCCGCCGCCCGGTTGAGTGAGATCGCGGTCCGCGATACACTTTACTGACTCCTCAGTCATTAAAGTGATGCCCACCTCCCGAAGCTCGCTCGCCCCGGCGCAGGACGCGCGCGCCGAGCGCCGCTGGGCGCGCCGCAAGGACGCGCGCCCGGGCGAACTGCTCGATGCCGCACTGGACCTGTTCGTCGACCGTGGCTTCGCCGCCACAAGGCTCGAAGACGTCGCACGTCGCGCCGGCGTCAGCAAGGGCACGCTCTACCTCTACTACGCGAACAAGGAAGAGCTGCTGAAGGCGGTGGTGCGCGCCAATCTCATCCCGCTGATCGAC
>QEVN01000182.1 GCA_003576795.1 Burkholderiales bacterium | reverse complement strand
GTGCTTCGCGCCATCGCTGTTCACCGACGGTCCGCTCGATCCGTCCGACATCGACCTCCCGCTCGTCTCCTGCCTGGATGCCGAGGTGTGGGGCCAGGCCTTTCCGCCGCCGCTCTTCCACGACGAGTTCGTCGTCGCGCGGCAGGCGGTGGTCGCCGAACGTCACCTGCGCGTCGAGCTGCGCACGCGTTGCGGGCGCCGGCTCGAAGCGATCGCCTTCGGCCGCACCGAACCGCTGGCCGAGCGCTCGCGCGTCGCCTATCGCCTCGTGCGCGACGACTATCGCGGCGTCGCCACGGCGCGGCTGGTGATCGAGGCGGTCGAGCCGCTCGACGACGCGCAGGCGGCGGCACGACCGCTGCCTCTATAATGTCCGGTTCCCCGCCATGCGTCGCATTCCATGGAAGCCGAGCGCCAGAATCAACTCGAATCCCTGATCGACGACCTGCGCACGCGCGTGGGCGAGCTTCGGAGGTATCTTTGACTACGACGAGAAGAAGACACGCCTCGAAGTAGTCCAGCGCGAGCTGGAGGATCCCGAAGTCTGGAACGACGCGCAGCACGCGCAGGCGCTGGGACGGGAGAAGAAGTCGCTCGAAGCGGTCGTCGAACGCCTGGCGTCGATCGACGCACGGATGACCGACGCGGCCGAGCTGTTCGCGATGGCTGCGGCCGAGGACGACGATGCGACGCTCGTCGCCGTCGAGTCCGACGTTCGTGCCGTCGAGTCAGAGGTCGAAGATCTCGAATTCCGCCGCATGTTCTCGAATCCGGCCGACCCGAACCCGTGCTTCGTCGAGATCCAGGCCGGCGCCGGCGGCACCGAGGCGCAGGACTGGGCGGCGATGCTGCTGCGCCAGTACCTGCGCTACTGCGAGCGCAAGGGCTTCGAGACCGAAGTGCTCGAGGAATCGCCCGGCGACGTCGCCGGCATCAAGGGCGCGACGATCCGCGTCGACGGCGAATACGCCTACGGATACCTGCGCACCGAAACCGGCATCCACCGGCTCGTGCGCAAGTCGCCCTTCGATTCGAGCGGCGGGCGGCACACCTCCTTCGCGTCGGTGTTCGTCTACCCGAAGGTCGACGACTCGATCGCCGTCGACATCAATCCGGCCGACCTGCGCATCGACGTCTACCGCGCCTCGGGCGCCGGCGGCCAGCACGTGAACAAGACCGAGTCGGCGGTGCGCATCACGCACAACCCCACCGGCATCGTCGTGCAGTGCCAGAACGACCGCTCGCAGCACCGCAACCGCGACGAGGCGATGAGCATGCTGCGCGCGCGGCTGTACGAGCTGGAGCTGCGCAAGCGCCAGGCCGAGCAGGACAAGGTCGAGGCGGGAAAGACCGACATCGGCTGGGGGCACCAGATCCGCTCGTACGTGCTCGACCAGTCGCGCATCAAGGACCTGCGCACCGGCGTGGAGGAAAGCGACACGCGCTCGGTGCTCGACGGCGATCTCGACGAGTTCATCGCCGCAAGCCTGAAACAGGGAGTCTGACCGGTGAACGAACGCGCCAGCGAGCACGACGCCCCCGCCTCGATCGAGGAGATCCGCGCGCGCGACGACAACGCGATCGTCGCCGAGCGCCGCGCCAAGCTCGCGCGGCTGCGCGAGGAAGGCACGGCGTTCCCCAACGATTTCGTCCCCGCGCATCGCGCCGCCGCGATCGCCGAGCACTACGGCTTCAAGACGCGCGAGCAGCTCGAGCACGAGAACGTCGAGGTCACGCTCGCCGGCCGCATCGTGCTCAAGCGCGTGCAGGGCAAGGCGAGCTTCGCGACCATCCAGGACGCCACCGGCCGCATCCAGCTGTACCTGAACGACCAGGGCGTGGGCGCCGACGTGCACGCCGCGTTCAAGCACTGGGACCTCGGCGACATCGTCGGCTGCCGCGGCGTGCTGTTCCGCACGATGAAAGGCGAGCTGACGCTGAACTGCGGCGAGATCCGCCTGCTCGCCAAGGCCCTGCGCCCGCTGCCCGACAAGTTCCACGGCATCGCCGACCAGGAACTGCGCTACCGCCAGCGCTACGTCGATCTCATCGTCACCGGCGAGACGCGCGATACCTTCGTCGCGCGCAGCCGCACGATCGCGGCGATCCGCCGCTTCATGGACGGCAACGCCTTCCTCGAGGTCGAGACGCCGATGCTGCATCCGATCCCGGGCGGCGCATCGGCCCGGCCCTTCGTCACGCACCACAACGCGCTCGACCAGCAGATGTTCCTGCGCGTGGCGCCCGAGCTGTACCTGAAGCGCCTGATCGTCGGCGGCTTCGAGCGCGTCTACGAGATCAACCGCAACTTCCGCAACGAAGGCATCAGCCCGCGCCACAACCCCGAGTTCACGATGCTCGAGTTCTACGCGGCCTATACCGATTACCGGTGGCTGATGCCGTTCACCGAGGAGCTGCTGCGCGAAGCGGCGCGCGCGGCCACCGGCGCCACCACGGTCTCCTACCAGGGACGCAGCGTCGATCTCGGCCGTCCCTTCGCCCGGATGACGATTGCCGAGGCGATCCTGAGGCATGCGCCGCGCTACACGGCGGCGCAGATCGAGGACGAAGACTTCCTGCGCGCGGAACTGCGCCGGCTCGGCGAGGACGTCGAGGCGCCGGCGCTGCGCTGCGCCGGCGTCGGCGCGCTGCAGCTCGCCCTGTTCGACGAGGTCGCCGAGCACGAGCTGTGGGAGCCGACCTTCATCGTCGACTACCCGGTCGAGGTATCGCCGTTGGCACGCGGCTCCGACACGCGCGCCGGCGTGGCCGAGCGCTTCGAGCTGTTCATCACCGGGCGCGAGATCGCCAACGGCTTCTCGGAGCTGAACGACCCGGAGGACCAGACGCAGCGCTTCCTCGCGCAGGTGCAGGCGAAGGACGCCGGCGACGACGAGGCGATGTATTTCGACGCCGACTACATCCGCGCGCTGGAATACGGCATGCCGCCCACCGGCGGCTGCGGCGTCGGCATCGACCGCCTGATGATGCTGCTCACCGACAGCGCGAGCATTCGCGACGTCGTGCTGTTCCCCGCGCTCAAGCGCGAAGACTGAAGCGCACGCACGAACCGTCCGCACCGTGTCCGCTCCCCCGGTCGGCGCAGCGATCGCGGCGCTCGGCGTCACGCAGATCGTCGGCTGGGGCACGACGCATTACCTGCCGGCGATCCTGGCCGATTCGATCGCCGAAGGAATCGGCGCGAGTCCCACGCTGGTGCTCGGATCGTTCTCCTGGGGCCTGCTGATCGCCGGGGCGAGCGCGCGCGCCAGCGGCCGCCTGATGGACCGCTACCGCGCGCGACGGGTGATGACGATCGCCTCGCTGCTCGTCGCGCTCGGCCTGCTCGTGATGTCCTTCGCGCACGGCGGAGCGCTGCTCTTCGTCGGCTGGACGCTGATCGGGCTGGCGATGCGCTCGGTGCTCTACGACGGCGCATTCGCCGCACTGACGGTACTGGCCGGCCATCGCGCACGCCGCGCGATCTCGCTGCTCACGCTGTTCGGCGGACTCGCCTCGACCGTGTTCTGGCCGATCGGCGGCTGGCTCGACGCCACCTTCGGCTGGCGAGCGACGCTGCAGGTCTACGCGCTGCTCAATCTCGTGCCGTGCGCGCTGCTGCACGCGCGCTTCGCCGGCGGCACGCGGCGCCGGGGGGACGCCGGGATGGCGCACGCCGCGGATGCGTCCGCCGGCGGGCCGCTCGATGCGCAGCGCGCGCTGCGCGCATTGCGCCTGGCGACGCTCGCCTTCACGCTGTACGCGTTCGTGCAGTCGGCGATGGCCGCGCACCTGGTACGGCTGCTTGCCGACTTCGGCTTCGGTGCGGCGGTGGCGGTATCGGCCGCGTCGCTGATGGGCGTGGCGCAGGTGCTCGCCCGCATCGCCGAAATGGCACTGCAGCGGCGCCTGAGCCCGTTCGCCGTCGCCGTGCCGTCGGTGGCGCTGCTGCCGCTGGCCTTCGCCGTCGCGCTGCTGCTGCCGACGAGCCCGATCGCGGCCTCGCTCTTCGTGCTGCTGTACGGCTGCGGCAACGGCCTGATGACGATCGTGCGCGGAGCGCTGCCGCTGGCGATCTTCGGCAGCGA
>QEVN01000010.1 GCA_003576795.1 Burkholderiales bacterium | reverse complement strand
TCTCCGACGAGTTCGGCGTGGCGCGCCACCTGGTGAACCTGGAGGTGGTCAACACCTACGAGGGCACGCACGACATCCACGCCCTGATCCTCGGCCGGGCGCAGACGGGAATCCAGGCGTTCAGCTGATCAGTCGCCCCACACTTCCCGGGCCACTTCCACCACGCGCTCCAGCTTGCGCCATTGCTCTTCCTGCGAGAGCGCGTTGCCGTGGTGCGTGCTCGAGAAGCCGCATTGCGGGGACAGGCACAGGTTCTCGAGGGGCACGAAACGCGACGCTTCTTCGATGCGGCGTTTCAGCGCGTCCTTCGATTCGAGCGAGCCGCTCTTCGTGGTGACGAGACCGAGCACGACGCGCTTGCCGGCGGGCAGGGCTTTCAGCGGCTCGAAGCCGCCGGCGCGGGCGCTGTCGAATTCCATGAAGTAGCCGTCGACCTTCGTCGAGAACATCGCTTCGACGACCGGGTCGTAGCCGCCTTCGGCGACCCACGCGCTGCGGAAGTTGCCGCGGCAGGTGTGCATCGTGACGTGCAGGCCGTCGGGGCGGCCTTCGAGTGCGGCGTTGATGGCGTTCGCGTAGGTGCGCGGAAGCGCGGCCGGATCGTCGCCGTTGGCGCGGCAGGTGGCCTGGATCTTCGGATCGCACAGGTAGGCGAAGGTGATGTCGTCGAGCTGCAGGTAGCGGCAGCCGGCGTCGGCCAGATGGCGGATCGCCGTGCGGTAGGCCTGCGCGACGTCGGACCAGAACGCGTCGAGATCGGGATAGGCCTCCTTCGAGATCGCCGCGCGCCCGCCGCGCAGATGCAGCATCGACGGCGACGGGATCGTCATCTTCGCCGTGCGCGTCGTCTGCTCGTTCAGGAACGCGAAGTGGTCGACCATGATCGGCCGGCCGCACGAGACGCGGCCGGTCACGGTGGCGATCGGCGGCTGCTCGGAGGCGGCGTCGACGCCGAACTTCGGGCCGGGGTTCTCCTTCAGCGTCACGCCGTCGAGTTGCGACAGGAAATCGAGGTGCCACCAGTCGCGGCGGAACTCGCCGTCGGTGATCGATTGCAGGCCGATCGCTTCCTGCCGCTGCACCGCCTCGCCGATCGCACGGTCTTCGGCGGCGCGCAGCGTCGGCGCGTCGATCTCGCCGCGACGCCAGCGCGCGCGCTCCTCGGCGAGCCAGGCGGGGCGCAGCAGGCTGCCGACGTGGTCGGCGCGAAAGGGAATGGGCATCGTCATCGGCGGCTCCTCGGGCGTATCGGAGAATCATAAACACCCGGGGCGCGTGCGGTGCGCCTTCGAACAGGGGGCGTATCGACCGGATGCGCCGTCAGCCCGGCTTGGGCTGGCCGAGCGATACGACTCCGCTTGCCGCGAGCCTTGCGCACTCGGCGTCGTCGACACCGGCCTCGCGGAGCACCGACGCCGTATGTTCCCCGTAGCGAGGCGGGAAGGCGAAATGAGCGGGCCGGTCGAGATCCACCGCAGGCGGCTGCAGCCGGATCGTCCGTCCGTCGGGCATCGTGCTGGTGCTCATCCTGCGCGCGATCGGCTCCATCGCCGCGACTTGTTCGATCGTCTGGATCGGCGCATGCGGAATCGTCGCGCGGCGGAAATCCTCCATCAGCTCGGTCCTCGTGTACCGACGCGTGATCCCGGCGATCTCCGCGTGGATCGACTCGCGCTCCTGCTGGCGGCCTTCCTGCGTCCACCGCGTCTCGCCGGCGAGGTCGGCGAACTTGGGGATCTGCGTGAGCCGCTTCCATTGCAGGTCGTTGCCGATCGCCACGAACACGAAGCCGTCGGCGGTCGGATACGCGTTCGTCGGGATGAACTTGCGGTGCTCGTTGCCCGCACGCCCGATCTCGGAAGGGTCGCAATCGAAGTTCAGCAACGGCATCGTCGTGACGAGCCAGGATGCGGCGGATTGCAGCATCGAGACGTGGATCTCGCGCCCGCATCCGGTTTCTTCGCGCTCGAGGAGCGCTGCCATGACTTCGGCGTAGACGTCGTCGCCGGCCTTGAGGTCGATCAGCGGAACCCCGGAAAGCATCGGCGGCCCGTCGCGCGCCCCGGTGAGCTCCATGAAGCCGACCATCGCCTGCATGGCCGGATCGTAGCCGGGCGCGTCCGGATATTCGGGACCCATGGCCGAAATGCCGGCCCAGACGAGATCGGGCTTCACCGCCGACAGCGTCTCGTAGTCGATGCCCAACTGCCGATAGCGCCTCGGCAGCGTGTTGCAGCAGAACACGTCGACGTCGAGCGCTTCGATGATGCGACGCAGAAGTTGCCGGCCCTGCGGGTTCTTCAGGTCGAGTGCGATCGCCTCCTTGCCGACGTTCTGCGCGATGAAGTAGCTGCGCCGGTCCTCACCGACGATTCGCTTGCCGATGTATCGGTTCGGGTCGCCGGGCAGCGTCGCGCCGGCCGGGGTCGGCTCGATGCGGATGACGCGCCAGCCCTTGTGCACGAAGCGGAGTGTCGCGTGCGGCATCGACAGCGCCTGCTCGAGCGAGAGAACGACGCGGCGTCGCCGGGGCTTCATCCCGCATCCTCCGTTTCCGGCCAGCCATAGTCGCGGATCGCCGATTCCCGGCCGATCTTATCGTCGCGCAGGTCGGCCGCGACCGCCGAGCGCTCGCGTCGCCGGGGGTCTCCGTAGCCCCCCGCCCCCGGCAGCCGGATGCTGACGACATCGCCTTCGGCGAGCATGTCCAGTCCTTTCGAAGCCAGGACGCGTTCGCCGGGAGTCCCCGGGTTCAGCACGAACTTTCCGCACGAGCCGGGAAGACCGCCGAACAGGCCCTGCGGAGCGAACTTGTGGCGATCGCCGTACCGGGCGAAGCTCACGCGATCGGCAAGGATGCGGATGTCCCGTCGCAGCGCAAGGCCGCCGCGGAAAGTGCCCGGCCCTCCCGAATCTCGGATGAACTCGTACCGTTCGATGCGCACCGGAAACTGCCGCTCGAGCACTTCGACCGGCGTGTTCATGAAGCGCGGGAGGTGGCTGTCCTGTCCGTCCCTGCCGTCGCGGTACGGACGCGCGCCCGATCCGCCGCCCTGGATATCGGTATAGACGAACGGCTTTCCGTCGCTCGGGTGGCGCCCGCCGAAGCCGCAGGTGCTGATCTGCCCGTGGGATCCTGCCGTCACCCGATCGGGCACGGCTGCCGAAAGCGCGCGAAGCATCGCCTCGACGATCTTCTGCGACGTGTTCGTTCGCGCGGCGACGGCGCCCGGCGGAAGCGGATGGACGATCGTACCGGGGCGAGTGATCACCTCGATCGGTCGATAACACCCGGAGTTCGGTGGAATGCCGGGGTCGACGACGGCGATCATCACGTAGTAGGCGGCGGCGAAGGTGTTCGCCAGCGTCGAGTTGATGTTGCCCTCGGCCTGCGGATCGCTGCCGCTGAGATCGACGACGACCTTCCCGTCGCCGATTCGCAACTTCACTTCGACGCGGATCGGTCGATCGACGATCCCGTCGTCGTCGATCCAGTCCTCTGCCTCGTACGTTCCGGCAGCCAGCTCCAGGAGGCCGGCGCGCATCCGTCGCTCGGAGTAGTCGAGCAGTTCCGCGCAGGACGCGCGCATCGTCTGCTCCCCGTAGCGCCGGAACATCCGGTCGAGGCGCTCGGTGCCCACCCTCAGCGAGGCGACCTGCGCGCGGATGTCTCCGAGCGTCTTCTCCGGCACGCGTATCTGGTTGGCAATGATCGCGACGATCTCGGCGTCTTCCCGCCCTGCCTTGTACAGCTTGACCATCGGCAGCCTGAGGCCCTCGAGATAGATCTCCCGGATGCCGCCGGCCACGCCCCCGGCCGCCACACCGCCCAGGTCTGAATGATGGGTGATGTTGCCGACGAAGCCGATCAGCTTCCCCGAATGGAATGCCGGTGCGATCGCATACAGGTCCATGATGTGCTGGCCGCCGCGATACGGATCGTTCGTGATGATCACGTCGCCCGGCGCCAGCGATTCCGGCGGATAGGCGGCGACCAGCTCCTTCATCGTGATCTCGAAGCCGGCCAGCAGGCTGGGGTTGTGGTGCGCCTGGGCGATCGTCTGCCCCGCGGCATCGGTCACCACGCACGAGATGTCCTTGATCTCCGTGATGATCGTCGAGCGGCCGGTGCGAACGAGCGTGTTGCCCATCTCGTCGGCGACCTGCTCGAGGCCGTACCGGATCACCTGCATCGTGACGACGTCGGTCATGCTCGATCTCCTTGCGACTGATCTTCGGCGAGCGGTATGACGAGACCGAAGTCTTCGAGGACTTCCGCGTGCGAGCCTGGAGGCACGAGCGTCGACGACGTCTGCTCCTCGACGAGAGCGGGCCCTTCGACGACCATGCCCGGACGCAGCCGGCTGCGCTCGTAGATCGCCGTATCGAGGAAGCCCGCGCTTTCGAAGTAGACGGGCCGCGTGCCCTTGCGCGCCACCGCCGGATCGGGATGACCGCGCTCGGCGGCAGGCAGCACGATCGGGTCGTTGTGGCCGAGAGCGGCCAGTCGCAGATTGACGATTTCGATCGGTTCGCCGTCGAAGAAGAAGGCATAGCGCTCGCGGTACAGGCGCGCGAACGCATCGATCAGCGCGTCCACTCCCGTCCGGGTGACCGGTCCCCTCTCCGGAAGCGGCAGCGAAAGCTCGTACGTCTGTCCGGCAACTTTCAGGTCCGCGATGCGCACGAACGTCGCGGAACTGCCCTGGAACCCCTCGGCGGCGAGCTCCTCCGCCGCCTCGCGTTCCAATTCCCGGTACGACGCTTCGAGATCGCCCGGAACGACGTCGTTCGCGCGGATGCCGCCGAGCGCGACGACGTAGTCGTGGCGCACATCGGTCACGAGCAGGCCGACCGCCGAAAAGGTCCCGGGCAAGGGCGGCACGATCGCCTCGCGCATCGACAGCGCACGCGCCAGTTCCACGGCATGGACGCCTCCCGCTCCGCCGAACGACAGCAGCGAGAAGTCCCGCACGTCGATGCCTCGCAGGATCGTCACCGCCGCGATCCCTTTCGCCATGTTGGCGTTGACGACGCGGACGATGCCGAGCGCGGTCTCTTCGACGCTCATGCCCATCTGCTCGGCGAGCGCGCGGACGGCCCGATGCGCCGACTCGGCATGCAGCCGCATCCGCCCCCCGTTGAAATAGTCGGCGCTCAAGCGCCCGAGGACGAGGTTCGCATCGGTCACCGTGGGTCGCGTGCCGCCGCGTCCGTAACACGCAGGCCCCGGTTCCGCCCCCGCCGATTGGGGTCCCACCTGGATGGCGCCGCCCGGATCGCGAAACGCGATCGAACCGCCGCCCGCGCCGATGATGTGCAGGTCGATGATCGGCACGCGGACCGGAAGGCCCTGGAAACTGCCTTCGGTCGTGACCGCACAGACGCCGTTCTCGACCAGGCCGATGTCGAACGACGTTCCGCCCATGTCCACCGATACGAGTCGATCGCGTCCGTTGCGTCGGCCGTAGAAAGCCGCGGCGACGACGCCGCCGGCCGGCCCCGAGTTGACCGTGGTCACCGACTTGCGCCGCGCCGCGGCGATCGACGTCGCCCCGCCATTGGCCTGGATCACCGACAGGCGCACCGGTCCCAGCGATTCGTGCAGGCGTGCCTGCAGCGAATCGAGGTAGGTGGACATCACGGGAGTGAGATACGCGTTGATCACCGTCGTGGAGCTGCGCTCGTATTCGCGGATCTCCGGGCATACGCGCGAAGACAGGCTGATCGGTACGCCGGGCAGATGCTTCGCGAGGATCCGCTCGGCGGCTTCCTCGTGGCGGGGGTCGAGGAACGCGAAGAGGAAGCACACCGCGACGGCTTCCACGCCCTCGCGCGCGAAGATCCGGGCGGCGTCGATCACGGCCCTCTCGTCGAGCGCGAGCAGCACCTTCCCCTGGGCGTCCAGCCGTTCCGGCACCTCGAGGCGCAGATGGCGGGGAACCAGGGGCAGCGGCAGGTCGACCGAGAAATCGTAGAGGCCGGCGTCGGGTCGCATGATGCGGCCGATTTCGAGGACGTCGCGGAAGCCCTGGGTGGTGAGCAGGCCGACTCGTGCCCCGGTGCGTTCGATCAACGCATTCGTTCCGGTCGTGGAACCGTGCACGACCTCGGCAACCCGGGCGGCGTTCGCGTCCGCGGCCTGCAGCGCGGCATGGATGCCGTCGAGCACGCCGAGCGCGCGGTTCTGCGGTGTCGTCGTCGTCTTGGCCGACAGCAGCGAGCCGGTGGCGGGATCGAAGAGGGTGACGTCCGTGAACGTGCCTCCGACGTCCACCGCGAGCCTCAATGTTCGCCCGGTAGCGCTCATGGGTCTTTCCTACAGAATGGTCGACCATTTTTGCTACACAAAAATCGGGCTGTCAAGATGAATCGAAGGATCCGCCCAGAAGCGCGCCGAATCCCGAGGGTCTGTCGGGCAGATCCAGCAGGCGCAGGCAGGTCCACAGCAGCGCCTGGTTGCTGGCGATCACCGGGCGCCCCAGGTCACTTTCGATGTCGTCCAGGACGTCGGCGATCTGGATTCCCGCGCAGCTGATCAGCAGCCCATCGCTTCCCTGCATGGGAATCGCGCCGGCGAGCTCCCGCCAGCGGGCCGGCGCGATCGATCCCTGCTCGACCGGGTCCGCGCATGGCAGCCCTGCGGTGGCCGTGACTTCGAGACCGCATTCCTGCAGGAACCGGACTTCCGCAGCGACGACCTCGGGAAGATACGGGGTCAGCAGCGCGAAGCGCCGCATGCGGGCGGCCTTCAGCGCGTCGAGTACCGCTTCGATCGTCGTGACCGAACGGATGCCGGTGGCTGCCTCGATACGGCGGTTGATGGCGTTCGGGCCGCAGACGAGGCTGGCGGCCGTGCAATTGAACGCGATCAGTTCGACTCGCGCATCGGCGAGAAGAGACGCGTGGAATTCCACGTTGCTCGCAAGAGCCGCGTCGTCCTCGAGGCCCGCCTTGCGAAACGGCATTCGCGTCGTGACGAAATGAACGCCCTCGGGGGCCATCCGCTGCATTTCGTGGTCGCACAGGCCGCCCGAGGGATACAGCTGTCCGATGCGTGCCTTTCCGCCGACTCCCTGCGCCATGGCTTTGCTCTCCGTGTCCGGCGACGAACTCCCCGGCGGCCGACCTGCGGCCGCGTTTCGGGCTGCACGTTCAGGATTTCAGCGCGGCCGGCAGCCAGGTCGCCAGGGCGGGAAACGCAGCGACGAGCGCCAGCATCAGCAGCCCGAGACAGACGTACGGCACCACGGCGCGATAGATCTGGCGCGTGGTGATTTCGGGCGGCGCGACTCCGCGCATGGTGAACAGCAGCATCCCGAACGGCGGCGTGATGAGGCCCAGCTGCATGCAGATCAGGTAGAGCACGCCGAACCAGATCTGGTCGAAACCGAGCAGCTGCACGAGCGGCATGTAGAACGGCAGCGTGATCAGCAGGATCGCGATCTGGTCGAGGAAACACCCCAGCACGAGGAGGATCGCGAGCATGGTCGCGAGCACCGCCCAGGGAGCGAGCTGCGAATCGCTCACCAATGCGACGATGCCGTCGGTTGCGCCCGTGAACACGAGGATCTGCGAGAACGTGGTCGCACCGAGCATGATGAAAAGGATCATCCCGGAGATCGACGCGGTGCCGGCGAGCGACACGCCCAGGTTCTCCCAACTGAGCGAGCGATACGCGAAGCACACCCCGACGGTGGCAAGCGCGCCGAGCGCGGCGGATTCGGTCGGCGTTGCCCAACCGGCGGACATCGCCAGCACGACGAGCACGAAGATCGCGACCAGCGGGGTCACGTTCACCAGCACGGGTCGCCATTTCATCCAGCCGCGCAGCTTCTGCGGCTCGAAGGCGGGGGCCAGCCCCGGGGCCATGTACACCCGCACGATGATGTACACGACGAAGAGCAAGGCCAGCAGCACGCCGGGGATCACGCCGGCAATCAGCAGTCCGGAGATCGAGATGCCGGAAAGACTGGCCATCAGGACGGCGATCGCGGAAGGCGGAATCAACGCATCGACGCCGCCGATTGCCATGATCGGACCGGTGGCCAGCGACGGGTGGTACCCGCGCCTCAGCATCTGGGGCAGCAGCAGGCTGCCGAGGAGAGCCGTTGTCGCGACCGTCGAGCCCGATATCGCGGAGAAGACGGTCCCCGCGGTCACCGCGATCACCGAAAGGCGTCCGGGAACGCGTCCGATCACGTTGTCGAACGCATCGATCGCCTTCATCGCCACGCCCGAATGCAGCAGCAACTCCCCCATCAGGATGAAGAAAGGAATGGGGGTCAACGAGAAATTCGTGATCGCGCCGACGCCGTTGCGGACCACCTGGCCGATGCCTTCGGCTCCGCCGAAGAACAGCACCGCTCCCGCGATGTTCAAGCCGAGGAACGAGAAGGCGATCGGCATTCCGGTGAACAGCAATGCCGTCAGTGCGCCGAACAGCACCAGCAGCGTCACCCACCAGGTCATGCGCTCGTTCCCGGCCTCGTGACGGCGCTCGCAGGCGCCGTCCATCTGCCCAGCGCCCGGCGCAGATTCTCGATCGTCAACAGCAGGAAGCAGAACGGAAGCGGTACATAGACGTACCACTCCGGGAACGTGATGTTCTTGATGACCAGCGCCTGGGTGTCGTATGCCTCGAGCGTCACGCTCGCGCCATACCACGCGATGAACGCGCAGATCACGGCGGATGCGAGGCTCGCGAGCAGTTCCAGTCTGCGCGCATGGGTCCGCGGGAGCAGGGACACGATGAGATCGATCTGGATGTGCTCGTTGCGCCGTGTCAGCCACGGCGCAACGAGCAATGTCGCCAGCGGAAGCGCGTACTCGGTTACATCGACGACCCAGCCCGGACTCCACAGGGCGAGGTTGCGCGCTACCACGTCGTAGCCCACCAGAACCAGCACGGCGCCGATGAGCAGCGCGGCGAGCGTCGCCAGCGACGCGAGGAAGCGATCCCACATGGCGGGCTCGTCTTCCGCAGGCCGTTCGACTTCGCTATCCGCCTCACATGCCCGACATCAGCTCGCGCAACTTCCTGCCGTGCTTCGGGCTGAGCTTCTCCAGGCCGTCCCAGGCCGTGTCGGCAGCGGTCCGCTGAAAGCGAGCCGCGTCTTCGGCTCCCAGCGTGATCGGCTCGATGCCCGCTTCACGCAACCGCTTCGTCTCGTTGGCGATGTCGGATTCGGCTCGCGCGATGTTTCCCGATTCCAGTTCCCCCACCTGCTTCTGCAGGAACTCCCGTTGAGCCGGCGTGAGCTTCTTCCATGCGCTGGCGCTCATCACCATTCCCACCTCGACGGAATAGAAGCCGGGATCGAGCCGGTACTTCACCTTCTCCTGCCACCCCAGGTCGAAAATGCCGATCAGCGGCCAGCCGAATCCGTCGACGACGCCCCGCTCGAGAGCGGTGTAGACCTCTCCTGCCGCCGTCTGCACGGTGGTGGCACCCAGCGCCTGGAAGAAGTCGCGGTAGACCGCAGCCGAGCGAAGCTTCTGTCCGCCGAGGTCGATGCCCTTCGGAGGCTTGTTCGTGAATACGTGGTAGGAAATGCCTTCGGCGGTACGGCCCAGGTAGTACAGGCCTTTCTCGAGGTAGAGCTCGTTCAGGTAGTCCATGGCGCCGTTTCTGCGCAGCTCGTTCATGCGCAACGGCGAGAAGCTCAACGCCATGCCTTCCGGCACGAGATTCGCCGTGTACGAAGCCGTCGAATTCGCCAGGTCGATCACGCCTCGCCGAAGGGCGGTTCCATGCTCGGCCGCCGGCATCGCTTTCGGGCCGCCCAGATAGTGGATCTGCAGGATCCCCTTGCCTTCGTCGTTGACCTTCTTCACGAAGGCCTCGAAGTTGCGGGCGAAATAGGTTCCCTCCTGAAAGGCGTTCACCGCCTTCAGCGTGACTTCCTCGGCCGCCGCGTGGGCGAGCGAAACGCCGATGATCCCCGCTGCCATCACTGCCCGAATCACGGTTCGCATATCCATGGTCTCCCCTTATTCCGACTGCGTGGAAACAAGCGGCCGGGTCGTTCGAATCGGGAACGTCAACATGCGTTGACGACGAAATGGTCGACTATTATTGCGACCAAAGTCGTCGTTCTGTCAACGACTTTCTGATCGAACTCGGCGGGTCGCCAGGCGTCGGATCGCGAACCGGAAGCGGGATGCGCCGCTCGATCAGCGGCCCCCGTTCTCGGTGCTCACCCCCTGCCGCATCAACCCGATGGCCCAGCGCATGTGTTTCGCGTAGGCCCGCTGGGCGCGCTCGCCTTCGCCCTGGACCAGCGCTTCCCCGAGCCGGCGGAAGGCCGACAGGTGCGTGTCCCAGTACGAGCCGGGGAAGCCCCGTTCGAGATGGCGGTAGAAATGCGCGAGATGGGTACCCCGCATGAACTCGAGGATGAAGCGGTTCTGGGCGATTCCGGCAAGCGTCGAGTGCAGGTTGCCGACGGCCATGAAGAATTCGTACGGAACGCGGTTGCGTCCGGTGGCCTCGATGCGATCGAGCGCCTTGCGGACCTTCTCCCGGTTCTCGGCGCGCTCGAGCTTCGGCGCCGCGAGGCGGATGTTCAAGCCGCTGATCGCCGCCCAGAACTCGGCGAAGTCGATCATGTCGATCGCCGACAGCTTGCGGATCCGGGCCGAGCGGTTCGGAAGCAGTTCCATGACGCCCTCGCCCACCAGCACGTGGATCCCCTCGCGCACGGGCGCCTTGCTCAGCCCCAGTTCGCTCATCAGATCGCGCGCGACGATGATCTGTCCCGGCGCGTATTCGCCGGATCGGATCCTGGCGAGAACGAGGTCGATGACACGCTGAACCGCGGAGGGAGCCGCTGTGCCTTTGTCTCCCGTGGTGCCGTTGCCGATGACAGTCGTTCCCAAGGCGTTCTCCGCTTGTGTGGACGGTGGATGGTACAGATCAGCGCCCTTTCCAGTCGACAGGATCGTCTTGACGCTTCCGGAATTCTGGAGACAGAATGGTCGACCAGATGTTCGGCGAAAACGGGATGGCCGCACTCATTCAGTCCGCGCTTTGCGAAGTGGTCTTCAACCGGCCCGTCAACGACCGCTATCGACATCTCGCCGTCGTTGCGCCCCCCGCGGCGTTGGCGGCGGCCCCCGGGCAGTTCTTCCAGTTGCTGTGTCCGGGGAACGGAGAGGGGTCGCACTTCCTGCGGCGTCCGATGAGCGTGTATCGGGTCGTGCCCGACGCCTGTCGCATCGAGTTCCTGTACAAGATCGTCGGGACCGGAACGAAGGGGCTGGCGCGCCTGTCGGAAGGAGACCGGCTCGACGTGTTCGGCCCGCTCGGCCGCGGTTTCCGGCTCGCGCCGTCCCTGCAGCACGTCGTGCTGCTCGGCCGCGGCGTCGGACTGGCCACGCTCGCGCCGCTGGCAGAGGCCGCGGCGAAACGCGGCGTTCGCGTCACCGCGCTGCTCTCGGCTGCACGCCGGGCGCATGTCATGTCCGTCGAGCATCTGCGCTCGGTGGGGGCGCATGTACAGGTCGTCACCGACGAGGATGGCAGTGCCGATCCCGCCTCCGTGGAGGAGCGGCTTCGAGTGCTGGTCGAGCGCGACGGATGCGACCTGATCGCCACCTGTGGCTCCGACCGGCTGTTGCAGCTCGTGCGGCGGCTGGTCGTGGAGCTGTCCATCGAGGGACAGGTGGCGCTCGAGCAGCAGATGGCGTGCGGCATCGGAATGTGCCATTGCTGCGTGCGCCTGTTCCAGGGAAGCGAGGGTCCCGAGGCGAGACGGGTGTGCCACGACGGACCGGTGTTCGACGTTCGGGAGACGCTGTCGTGGTAGATCTCCAGGTTCGATGCGGCGGCCTCGTGCTCGCCAACCCGGTGATGCCCGCCTCGGGCACGTTCGCCGAGACGATGGCCCAGGTGATCGACGTCGATCAACTGGGAGCGCTGGTCACCAAGACGATCACGCCCGACCTGCGGCGCGGCAACCCGCAGCCTCGCGTTGCGGAGGCGACCGGAGCGATGCTCTGCTCGATCGGCATCCCCTCGAAGGGCCCCGAACACTACGTCGCGCAGGTGATGCCGTTCTACGCGGCGCGACGCCCGCCGCTGATCGCGAGCATCTCCGCCGGCAGCGCGGAAGGCTTCGCCACGCTTGCCGCGCGCCTCGCCGCTGCCGGCGTCGACGCGATCGAAGCGAACCTCTCGTGCCCGAACCTGGAGCAGGATGGACGGGCTTTCGCGATGGTCGCGCGCGACACCGAGGACGTGGTGTCGTGCATCCGAAGAGCGACGTCGCTGCCGCTGTGGGTGAAGCTCACGCCGAATGTCGGCGACATCGCGACGATCGCGTGCGCCGCCGAGTCGGCCGGCGCCGATGCGCTGGTCGTCGCCAATGCGCTGCTGGGCATGGCGATAGACGTCGAGACCTTCCGCCCGAAGCTGGGCAACGTGATGGGCGGGCTCACGGGGCCGGCGGTCAAGCCGATCATCCTCCGGATGGTCTATCAGTGCGCGCGGGCCGTCGCGCTGCCCATCGTCGGATGCGGCGGAATCGCCACGGCCGAGGATGCGATCGAGTACATGCTCGCGGGCGCGACCGCGGTCCAGGTCGGTACCGCGAGCTTCCTTCGGCCGACGACGATGATCGACATCCTCGATGCGCTGCCCGGATTCCTGCAGCGCCACGGCCTTGCTCGCGCCGTCGATCTGGTCGGCGCCCTGCGCGTCGCCGAGGCACCGCGTCCCGAATGGGCGATGGCCGGCTGATGGCGGTCTCGTGGTTCGTCTACTTCGAGGACGCCGGCAACGGCGGCGCGGTCTGCGAGGCCGACAAGGCTCGAATGCGCGAATGCCTGTTGCGCACGCCGGAACTGCTTCGCGCCCACGTCTGCACACCGGCCGTGGTGGGCGGCCCCTTCCGGAACGATCCGCCGCCGCCGCGGCTCGCGCTGCAACTCGACTTCGCGAGCTTGCCGGCGCTGGAGGCGGCGATCGGACCGCACGGAGCGCTGCAGGCGCTCGCTGCGTCCGGTGACTGGCCGAGCCTGGAAGGCACGGACATCAGCCACCAGGCAATGATTACACGGACGTTTCCGGTCCCCGGCGTCGCGCGGTCGACGTCGACACCGGCGCCGCGCTCGTGCAGCTATCTCGTTCACTACCCGGGTCGTGCCGAGGACATCCACGAGTGGCTGCGGTACTACCTGGCACATCACCCCCGCCTCCTGGCGAGGCTCCCCGGAATCCGCTCGATCGAGATCTTCACGGGTCTCGACTGGTGCGACGGACTGCCCTGGCGGCGCGTCCACCATATGCAGCGCAACCGGATCGTGTTCGATGACGCGTCGGCGCTGACCGCTGCACTCGAATCGGCCGCCCTGCAGGATCTTCGCGCCGATTACCGCCGGTTCCCGCGCTTCGAGGGCGGGAACGTCCACCATCCGATGGAGACGGAAAGCCTGCTGCCATAGTTTTCGCTTGCGAAGCGCTACGCGTAGCGCCGCGCGACCGTCTCCGCGATGCACACCGGCCTGTCCCCACCCTCGCGCTCGACCGTCGCCTCGGTCACGATCTGCAGCCCCCCGCCGCCGACGTCCTCCACCGACAGCACCCGAAAGCGCGCCCGCAGCCGGCTTCCTGCCGGCACCGGCGCCGGAAAACGCACGCGGTTCAGCCCGTAGTTCACGCTCATGCGCACGCCGCGCAGCTCGATGGCGCTCTCGGCGAACATCGGCAGCAGCGACAGCGTCAGGTAGCCGTGCGCGATCGTCGTGCCGAAGGGCCCCTTCGCAGCGCGCTCCGGGTCGACGTGGATCCACTGCCGGTCGCCGGTCGCTTCGGCGAAGGCGTCGATGCGCTGCTGCGTGACCTCGATCCAGTCGCTGACGCCGATCTCCTGGCCGACGCAGGCCGCCAGCTCGGCAAGACTTTCGAATACGCGCATTCCGCTCGTTCCTCTTTTCGTTCGTTCAATGCTTCGTGCCGAACAGCCGATCGCCCGCGTCGCCGAGCCCCGGAACGATGTACGCGTTCGCGTCGAGGTGATCGTCGAGCGCGGCGACGTAGACCGGCACGCGGGGATGGCTTGCGGCGAACACCTCCATGCCCTCGGGCGCCGCAACGAGCGCGAGCAGCCGCACGGCCTCGGGCGAGACGCCGCGATCGAGCAGCACCTGCACGGCATGCGCCGCCGAGTGCCCGGTGGCGATCATCGGATCGCAGACGATGAACAGCCGTCCCGCGACTTCGGGCAGGCGCACGTAGTACTCGACGGGTCGCCGGTCGGGGCCGCGGTACAGGCCGATGTGGCCGACGCGCGCCGCGGGAATCAGCTCGAGCAGCCCGTCGACCATGCCGAGCCCCGCGCGCAGGATCGGCACGACGCCGATCTTGCGCCCGGCGATCACCGGCGCGTCGAGCGCCACCAGCGGCGTCTCGATGCGGCGCAGCGTCAGCGGCAGGTCGCGCGTGATCTCGTAGCCCATCAGCAGCGTGATCTCGCGCAGCAGGTCGCGGAAGGTGCGCGTGGACGTCTCGCGATCGCGCATGTGCGTGAGCTTGTGCTGGATCAGCGGGTGATCGACGATCCGCAGCGACGGGAAGCGCGGGTCGGTGCGCATCGCCTTCTCGCCCGTGCCGTTCAGCCGCGCACCGTGGCGCGAGAGCTTCGCCGACGATTCGCGCTCACCCGGTGAAGTCCTCGCGATCGCGCAGCCGATAGCGCTGGATCTTTCCGGTGGCCGTCTTCGGCAGCTCGTCGACGAACTCGACCCAGCGCGGATACTTGAACGGCACGAGCCGGTCCTTGACGAACGCCTTGATCTCCTGCGCGAGCGCGTCGGTGGCGCGCGACGGCTCCTTCAGCACGACGAAGGCCTTCGGCTTGAGCAGCCCGTCGGCGTCGCGCGAGCCGACCACCGCCGCCTCGAGCACCATCGGATGCGAGGCCACCGCCGACTCGACCTCGAAGGGCGAGACGTATTGCCCGCTCACCTTCATCATGTCGTCGGAGCGGCCCGCGTAGGTGTAGTAGCCGTCGGCGTCGCGCTGGTACTTGTCGCCGCTGCGCGTCCAGATGCCCTGGAAGGTGTCGCGCGTCTTCTCGCGCTGGTTCCAGTACTGCGCGGCCGACGAAGGTCCGCTGATGTACAGGTCGCCCACCTCGCCGTCGCCGACCTCGTGTCCGTCGTCGCCGACCAGCTTCAGCGTGTAGCCCGGCACCGGCTTGCCGGTGGTGCCGTAGCGCACCTTGCCGGACTGGTTCGACAGGAAGATGTGCAGCATCTCGGTGGAACCGATGCCGTCGAGGATCTCCACGTTCGTTCGTTCGGTGAAGCCGGTGCCGATTCCCTTCGGCAAGGCCTCGCCGGCCGAGGTCGCCACGCGCAGCGACAGCTGCGACGCGGCCGGGAAGCCGGCGTTGGCGAGCATGCCGGCGTACAGCGTCGGCACGCCGTAGAAGATGGTCGGACGCTTGCCCATCGCGGCGAGCGCGGCAGGCGCCTCGCCGGTGAGCCGCTGGAATACCGCTTCCGGCGTCGGACGCTCGGCCATCAGCACGCAGGTCGCGCCGACCGACAGCGGGAAGGTCAGGCCGTTGCCCAGGCCGTAGGCGAAGAACAGCTTCGCCGCGCTGAAGACGATGTCGTCCTCCCGGATGCCGAGCACGGGACGCGCGTACAGCTCCGCCGTCTCGATCAGGCTCGAATGCACGTGCACCGTGCCCTTCGGCGAGCCGGTGGACCCCGACGAGTAGAGCCAGAAGCAGGGCTCGTCGGCGACGGTGTCGGCGCATTCGAAGTCGTCGCGGCCGCCGGCCAGCAGCGCATCGAAATCGACGCGCTTGCCGCCGGCGTCGGCAGCCTTCGAGCCCGGCGCGGCAGAGACGACGACCGAGCGCAGCGAGGGAATCGAGTCGATCGCGTCCTCGAACGACGGCAGCAGCGCCTGCGAAACGAGCAGTGCCGCCGCGCGCGAATCGCGCAGCATGTATTCGTAGTCCTGCGGCCGCAGCATCGTGTTGACCGCCACCGGAACGATCCCCGCCTTGATCGCGCCGAGGAAGGCCACCGGCCAGTCGATCGTGTCGAGCATGCACAGCAGCACGCGTTCCTCGCGGCGCAGGCCGAGCCCGGCCAGCGACGACGCGAAACGGTTCACGCGCCTGGCCAGCTCCGCGTAGGTGCACGAGCCTCTGTCGTCGACGTAGGCGATGCGCTCGCCGCGTCCGGCGCCCAGGTTGCGCTCGAGCAGGTCGTGCGCGGCGTTGTAGCTGCGCGGAATGCGCACGCGAGGCGGGCTCACGGAATGATCGGCAGTCGAGATCTCGGCCACGGCGGCTTCCTCCAGGTTCGTCAGTGGATTATCGCGCGCGAGAGGTCGCTCTCGGGCGCGGCGTTCGTCATCGCGTCATCCCGCCCGTTCCTGGGGCAGGTGCGAAGGCGTCGAATCGACGAGCCCGAGCAACCGCTCGAGGCTCTGCGCCTCGTCGGTGCCGCTCGTGTCGACGACGGCGTCGGCCAGCGCGTACAGTCGCTCGCGCTGCTTCAGGATCGTGCGCAGCTCGGCCATCGCGTGCTCGCGCCCGCGGATCGGCCGCAGGTCGCCCTGCGCGACCACGCGATCCATGTGATCTTCGGGCGAAGCCCGCAGCCAGACGGTGAAGCAGCGCTCGCGAAGCAGCTCGTAGGTGCGCGGCTCGAGCACGAGCGAGCCGCCGGTCGCGATCACGCAGCGCTTGTGCGCGCGGGTGAGCCGGTCCAGCACGCGCGCCTCCGCCTCGCGGAAGGTGTCCTGGCCGTACATCGAGAAGATGCTGCCCAGCGAAGCGCCCAGCTCGTGTTCGATCTGCTGGTCCAGCTCATGGAAGGGGACGCGCAGGCGCGCCGCGAGCTGCGCGCCCAGCGTGGACTTCCCGGCGCCGCGCAGTCCCACCAGCGCGATGCGCCGCGAGCGCTCGCGACTCGATTCGCCGAAGCGCTGCTGCAGCTGAATCACCGCCTCGTGGCGCTGCTCGGGACGCAGGCCGCGCAGCAGCTCGAGCGCCGCGACGATCTCGGGATCGAAGGATCGATCGCCGATCAGCTGCTCGATCGGACAGGCGAGCGCCTCGGCCACGCGCCGGATCAGCAGGATCGAGATGTTTCCGTCGCCGGCTTCCAGTTGCGCGAGATAGCGCTCGGAAAGACCCGACAGCTCGGCGAGGCGCTTTCGCGTGAGGTGCGCTTCTTCCCGACGCTCGCGAACGCGACGGCCCAGCGCCTCGAGGAACGCGTTCTCGTCTTCCGGCTTGCCGCCCACCACGGAGACCATGCAACATCGAACGTCGGACAATGAAGAACCTGCAATATAACGCATGAGACCAAACCCCAACGAGCATTATTTTCACGTCGTCGTCGGCGGGCGCCGGCTCGAGTGCCGGTCGATCGGCGAGCCCGGCTCGCGCTCGCCCACGCTGGTCTTCCTGCACGAAGGGCTGGGAAGCGTCGCGCTGTGGCGCGATTTCCCCGACCGCGTCTGCGCCGCCGCCGGCCTGCCGGGGATCGTCTACTCCCGCCGCGGCTACGGCGGCTCGGAGCCGATCGACGAGCCGCGCAGCGTGCGCTTCATGCACGAAGAGGCGATCGACGTGCTGCCCGAACTGCTGCGCAGCTTCGGCCTCGAGCGGCCGATCCTCGTGGGGCACAGCGACGGCGCCTCGATCGCACTGATCCACGCGGGCACCTTTCCGCAGGCGGACGCGGCGGTCGCCGTACTCGCTCCGCACCTGTTCGTGGAGCCGGTGTGCACCGATGCGATCGCCGAGATCGCGCGGCGCTACGAAGCGCCGGGGCTGCGCGAGCAGCTCGGCCGCTACCACGACGACGTCGACGGCGCGTTCCGCTACTGGACCGACGTCTGGCTGTCGGACGCCTTCGCCGCGTGGACCATCGAGAAGGAAGTGGCCGCGATCCGCTGCCCGATCCTGGCGATCCAGGGCGAGGACGACCAGTACGGAACGATGCGCCAGCTCGACCGCATCGCCGAGCTGCAGCCCGGTGCGCAGCTGCTGAAGCTCGCCGATTGCCGCCACAGTCCGCATCTGGATCGTCCCGACGAGGTCGTCGAAGCGGTCGCCGCGTTCTGTCGCGCGATCGCCGCGAAGGAGGCGGCGGGCGGCGCGACTTCCCGCGGCTGACGACGAACGCGGGCGCGGCCGGCCTACAATCGCTGCCTGCCGGGAAACGGAGAAAGGCATGCAGGTTCTGTGCGGAACCGATTTCAGCGACCGTGCCGAGGAGGCGGCGGCGCTCGGCGCGGCGCTCGCGCAACGAACCGGGGGCGAGCTGACGCTGGTTCACGTCCTCGACACGCGCAGCGTGCTGCTCGGCCCGGCGCCCGTGCTCGACGCGATCGAGGAGAACGCGCGGCAGCGGCTGCAGGCGAGCGCCGAAACCTTGCGAGCCACGGGCGCGAAAGTGAACACCGAACTGCCTGCGGGCTGGCCCGACGAGGCGATCGTCGCCGAGGCGAAGAAGCGCGGCGCAGGACTGCTCGTGATGCCCGCGATCGGCCGGCGCGACGGCGTCGCCGTGCGCCTGGGCAAGACCTGCGAGCGCGTGTTGCGCAGCACCGAGACGCCGATGCTGGTGCTGCGCGATGCTTCACCGCTCCTTTCGTGGCTGCGCGGCGAACGCCCGCTGCGCCTGCTCATAGCCTACGACTTCACGCCGCAGGCCGATGCCGCCCTGCTGTTCGCGGCCAGGCTCGCCGAGCTGGGCTCGTGCCAGCTGCTCGCCGCCTACGCGGAAGATCCGCGACGCGAGGCCACACGACTCGGATTGCTCGACGAGCCGGGGCGCGCGCAGCAACACCTGCGCGAGGAGATCGCCGCGCGGATCGGACGTGCACTGCCGTCGCTGCCGGTCGAGGTGGTGGTATCGGCGCACGAAGGCGACCCGGGGGCGCGGCTCGCGCAACTGGCCGAACGCGAACAGGCCGACCTGCTGCTGGTCGGCTCGCACCAGCGCAATGCGGTCGAGCGCCTGTTCACCGGCTCGGTCGCGCTCGACCTGCTGCGCGATTCGGCGATCAACGTGCTCGTGGTCCCCGGCGCCGCCGTCGCCTCGGCCTCGCTGCTTCCACCGGTGATCCGGCGCATCGTCGCCGCCACCGACCTGTCGCCGGTCGGCAATCGCGCGGTGGCGCATGCGCTCGCCCTCGCGCCGTCGGGTGCCGAGGTCGTCGTCGTTCACGTGGTCAGCCCGAACCTGATGCGCAACGGGCGCTACGGCCGGGCGTCGCATCCCGAGTTCGCCCGCGAACACGCAGCGGTCGTCGCCGAACGGCGCGAGGCGCTCGAGGCGCTGCTCGCCGACCCCGGCAATGCCACGGTGCGCATCGACCTCGTCGAGAGCGATCGCCCCGACCGCGCGCTGCTCGAAGCGATCGAACGCGAAGCCGCCGACCTCGTCTGCGCCGGAACCATCGGCCGCACCGGACTCGGCGCGATGCTGCTCGGCTCCACCGCGCAGACGCTATTGCGCGGCACGCGCAGGCCGATCCTGCTGGTGCAGCCGCAGGAGCGGTGACAGGAAAGTGAAGGGTGAAGGGTGAAGGGGAAAAGCCTCGGCCCTCGCTGGCGGGCTTTTCCCCTCCCCCTTCATTTGTCTGTGGCAGCGGCAGCGCGTCGCAGGCGGTCGCCCACCGCGCGCCATTCCGGCGTTCGCGGCACGCGTTCGATGACGATGCGGTCGCAGCCGGATCGATCGAGACGGCGCAGCGTGTCGTAGAGCTCGTGCGCGGTGCTCCGGGCATCGTGCGACATCGCCAGGCCGACGTCGGCGATGGACGGCGGCACCGAGCGCGACCAGAGGGCGACGCTGCGGCCCTGCGAGCGCCACTGCGCCACCCGCGCGGGCACTTCGTCGGCGTCGACGACCTCGACCGGCGTGGCCGGCGCGTAATGCGCATCGAGCGTGCCCGAGGCGCGCGGCGCGTGCGCATCCCGTTCGAGCACTTCCTCGCCGAGCACCGCGGCGAGTTGCGCGACCGAGACGCCGCCGGGACGCAACAGCACAGGCCGGCCGCGGCTGAGATCGACGATCGTCGACTCGACGCCGACCTCGCACGGACCGCCGTCGAGAATCAGCGGCGCGTCGTCGCCCAGGTCTTCGACGACGTGCTCGGCGCGCGTCGGGCTGATGCGACCGAAGCGGTTCGCCGACGGGGCCGCGATGCCCACGCCGCCGCGCCGTACGAACGCATGCAGCAGCGCGCGCGCCACCGGATGGGCCGGCGCGCGCAGTCCGATCGTGGACTCGGCGCCGCAGGCCCAGGCGGGCGCATCGGCGGCGCGCTTCAGGATCAGCGTGAGCGGCCCGGGCCAGAAGGCCTCGGCCAGGCGCTGCGCACGCTGCGACCACTCGGCCCAGGCCTTCGCGGGTCCGTCGTCGAGGACGTGCACGATCAACGGATGCCCGGGCGGGCGCTGCTTGATGCGGTACACCGCGGCGACCGCATCGCGGTTCGCAGCGTCCGCGCCGAGCCCGTACACGGTCTCGGTGGGAAAGACGACCAGCTCGCCGGCCGCGAGTCGCGCGGCCGCCTCCTCGATCGCCTCCGCATCGGCCGGCCGCACGACCGTCATCGCGCGAAGGCTCCGATGCCGAGGGATTGCTCGATCGCGTCGGCGACGGCGCCGGCTTCGGCGGCCGATGCGCCGAGCACGGTCACGTGGCCCATCTTGCGCCCGCGTCGCGCCTCGCGCTTGCCGTACAGGTGCAGCTTCGCGCACGGGTGCCGCAGCACCGACGACCAATCGGGCTCGCGCATCGCCTTCGTGGCTTCGTCGAACCAGATGTCGCCCAGCAGATTGAGCATCACGGCCGGCGCGAGCAGGCGCGTGTCGCCGAGGGGCAAGGCGGCGAGCGCGCGCGCCTGCTGCTCGAACTGGCTCGTCACGCAGGCGTCGATCGTCGCGTGGCCGGAATTGTGCGGACGCGGCGCGATCTCGTTGACGAGCAGCGTCGCATCGGCGAGCACGAAGAATTCGACGCACAGCACGCCCACGTAGTCGAGCGCGTCGGCGATGCACCGCGCGGCATCGACGGCGCGCCGGGCGAGCGACGGATCGACGCGTGCGGGAAAGGTGGTGCGCGCGAGGATCCCGTCGCGGTGCACGTTGCCCGCGACGTCCCAGGCGAGGCTCTCGCCGTCGAAGCCTCGCGCGAGCAGCACCGACAGCTCGCTGTCGAGGGCGAGCCGCCGCTCGAGCACGCAGGGCACCGAACCCAGCTCGGCAAAAGCCGAGCACGCCTCTTCGGCGTTCGCCACGCCGGCCTGCCCCTTGCCGTCGTAGCCCAGGCGCGCGAGCTTGACGATGCCGGGGAAGAGCGCATCGGGCGCTTCGCGGGCATCGTCGAGGCTGCGCAGCGCCCGATACGGCGCGGTGGGCAGCCCGGCTGCGCGAACGAAATCCTTCTCGGCGATGCGGTCCTGCGCGATCGCCACGCTGCCGGCCGACGGCGCGACGATCGTCCGCTCGGACAATTGCTGCAACGCGCGCGCAGGGACGTTCTCGAATTCGGTCGTCACCGCCGCGCAGCTTTCGGCCAGCTCGGCCAGCGCCGCTACGTCGAGATAGTCGGCGCGCAGGTGCCGCTCGGCGATCGAGCCCGCCGGGCTGTCGGCGCCCGGATCGAGCACGCAGACGCGATAGCCGAGGCTTTGCGCGGCCATGCAGAACATGCGACCGAGCTGCCCGCCCCCGAGCATGCCGAGCCAGCTGCCGGGCGCGAGCGGAGCCGAAGGCCGGCGCGGCGGCGACGCAGCGGCATCCGCCTCGGGGCGCCGCGGAATCCGGTTCATCGTCGAAGCGCCGTCAGGCGTCGGGCAGCGTCGTGCCGCGCGCCGATTCGGTCTGCGCACTGCGGAAGGCAACGAGCCGGTCGGCCAGCGCCGGGTCGTCGACGGCGAGCATCGCCACCGCGTGCAACGCGGCGTTCGCCGCACCCGCCTCGCCGATCGCGAAAGTGGCCACCGGAATTCCGCGCGGCATCTGCACGATCGACAGCAGCGAGTCTTCGCCGCGCAGGTACTTCGACGGACAGGGAACGCCGAGCACCGGAACGATCGTCTTCGAGGCGAGCATCCCGGGCAGGTGCGCAGCGCCGCCGGCGCCGGCGATGATCGCCCGCAATCCGCGCTCGCGCGCGCGTTCGGCGTAGCCGAACATCTCGTCGGGCATCCGGTGCGCCGAGACGACGCGCGCCTCGAAAGGCACGCCGAACTCGCGCAGCACCGCCGCCGCGTGCTGCATCACGGCCCAGTCGCTGCCCGAACCCATGACGATGCCGACGAGGGCGTCGACCGCCTCCGTTGCCGCGGGTTCGTTGCCGACGGAAATTTCGCTCATCGCTCGCCGCTCTTCGATCGTTCGTCGTTGGTACTGCGAGCCCGCGCCTCAGGCGCCGCCCGCCATCGGAGCCTCGGGAGGCAGCTCCTCGCCGGCGATGCGACGCAGCGCCTCGCGGTAGCGTTCGGCGGTCTGCG
Source organism: Burkholderiales bacterium (assembly GCA_003576795.1). GTDB lineage: Bacteria > Pseudomonadota > Gammaproteobacteria > Burkholderiales > Burkholderiaceae_E > Zeimonas. The sequence goes on along the minus strand of QEVN01000010.1, from coordinate 19,986 downwards.
CGACGACCTGCGGCGGCAGGTGCGGCGCAGGCGGCTTCTTGTTCCAGCCGGGCACGCTCTCGAGCCAGTCGCGCACGTACTGCTTGTCGAACGAGGGCGGAGACTCGCCGGGTCGCCACGAATCGGCCGGCCAGAAGCGCGACGAATCGGCGGTGAGCACTTCGTCCATCAGGTGCAGCGTGCCGTTCTCGTCGAGACCGAACTCGAACTTGGTGTCGGCGACGATGATGCCGCGCGCGGCACAGTGTTCGGCCGCGCGCCGATACAGCTGCAGGCTCACGTCGCGGATGCGTGCGGCCACCGCCGCGCCGATGCGCCGCGACATCTCGTCGAAGGAGATGTTCTCGTCGTGCTCGCCCTGCTCGGCCTTGGCCGCCGGCGTGAAGATCGGCTGCGGCAGGCGATCGGCCAGGCGCAGGCCCGCCGGCAACGCGATGCCGCAGACGGCGCCGCCCGACTGGTAGTCCTTCCAGCCCGAGCCGATCAGGTAGCCGCGCACGACCGCTTCGACGAGGATCGGCTGCAGGCGCTTGACGACCATCGAGCGCCCGCGCACCTGATCGCGCTCGTCGGGCTGCACGACCGACTCCGGATCGATGCCGGTCAGGTGATTCGGGACGACGTCGGCGAGGCGCTCGAACCAGAACAGCGCCATGCGGTTCAGCACGCGCCCCTTGTCGGGAATCGGCTCGGAGAGCACGACGTCGAAGGCCGACAGGCGGTCGGTGGTGACGATCAGCAGCCGGTCGTCGCCGACCGCATAGTTGTCGCGCACCTTGCCGCGCGAGACCAGCGGCAGCGAGTGCAGCGTCGAGCGATGAACGATCGGCATCGGTCGTTGGCGCAAAAGCGCCATTCTGCCCGAAGGCGGCGCGGCATCAGGTCGCCAGCCCGCGCATCCAGCCCAGACCGTTGCGCGTTCCGTTGCGCGGCCGGTATTCGCAGCCGACCCAGCCGTCGTAGCCGAGCTGGTCGAGCAGCGCGAACAGGTACGGGTAGTGCAGCTCGCCCACGTCCGGTTCCGTGCGTTCCGGCACGCCGGCGATCTGGACGTGACCGACGCCCGAAAGATGGCGACGGATCTTCGTGGAGACGTCGCCTTCGACGATCTGGCAGTGGTAGAGATCCATCTGCACCTTCAGGTTCGGCTCGCCCACCTCGTCGACGATCGCGTGCGCCTCCGCCTGCGTCGCGAGGAAATAGCCCGGAACGTCGCGCCGGTTGATCGGCTCGACGAGCGCGGTCACGCCGGCGCTCGCCAGGCGCCGGCAGGCCCGGCGCAGGTTGCTCACGAAGGTCGCGCGCTGCTCGGCGCGCCTCGCCTCGTCGCGCACGATGCCTGCCATCACGTGCAGCCGGGAGCAGCCGAGGACGGACGCGTATTCGAGCGCCTGGTCGATCGATGCATGGAACGCGTCGACGCGATCGGGCAGGCTGGCCAGGCCGCGCTCGCCGGCGCGCGCTTCGCCGGGCGGCGCGTTGAAGAGCACCTGCTCGAGTCCGTTCGCGAGCAGCGCCGCACGGATCTCGACGGCCGAATGCTCGTAGGGGAACAGGAATTCGACCGCACGGAAGCCGTCGCGCGCCGCCGCCTCGAAGCGGTCGAAGAACGGCAACTCGGTGTACAGCCAGGAAAGGTTCGCTGCGAACTTCGGCATCGTTGCTCCCTGCGTTCCGCCATCGTGCGGACGCGATCCTTCATGATAGAGACCTGCGTGCCGCGGCACGACGACTCGAAAGCGAAAGCCGCATTCCCCCTCGGATGCCCCGATGATCTGGATCGCGACCTATCTCGCCGCGGGCGCCGGCGTGGGCTTTCTCGCCGGCCTGCTCGGCATCGGCGGAGGAATGACGCTGGTGCCGATCCTCGCGACGCTGTTCGGCGCGCAGGCGCTCGCGCCCGACTACAACGTGCACCTCGCGCTGGGCACCGGAATGGCGTCGGTGCTGTTCACCTCGAGCGCGAGCGTGCGCGAGCACCATCGGCACGCGGCGGTGGACTGGCGCATCGTCGGGCGCATCGCGCCCGGCATGCTGCTCGGGGCCCTGTCGTCGACGATGGCTGCCGGATGGATCAGCCAGCGCACGCTCGCGCTCGCCTTCGCGGTGATCGTCTTCGCCGGCGCCACGCAGATCCTCGTCGGGCGAAAGCCGAAGGCGGCGCGCGAGATGCCGGGTGCGGCCGCCACCTTCGCCGTCGCATACGGGATCGGCGTGATCTGCGGCCTCGTTTCCGCCGGCGGCGCGTTCCTCACCATTCCTTTCATGCTCTTTTGCGGGGTGACGATGCACCGCGCGATCGGCACCGCCGCCGCCATCGGCGTTCCGGTCGCCTTCGTCGGCACGATCGGCTACGTCACCGGCGGCTGGCGCATCGACGACCTGCCGCCGATGACGCTGGGTTTCGTCTACCTGCCGGCGCTCGTCTCGCTGGTGGCCGCGAGCGTGCTCACGGCGCCGTGGGGCGCGCGAAAGGCGCACGCGCTGCCGGTGGCGACACTCAGGCGCGTGTTCGCGGGCCTGCTGTACCTGCTGGCGACGAAGATGGCGGTCAGCGCGTGGTGAGCGCGGCAGCCTCTCTCACGACGACCCACGATCTGCCGCGCTGCCGCGGCGAAGAACCGCAACGAGGAGAACGACCGATGATCAGCGAGCTCGTCTGGTTCGACCTGCCCGCCGGAATGCGCCGGGAAGAGGTGGTCGAGGGAATGCGCGAAGCGGCGCCGGCCTGGCGCGGCAACCCGGAGCTGATCCGCAAGACCTTCCTCTACGATGCCGCGAACGGGCGCACCGGCGCGCTGTACCTGTGGAAATCGAAGGAGGCGGCCGACGCCGCGCACGACGACGCGTGGCGCGGACGCGTGCGCTCGAAGTACGGCAGCACGCCGACGCGCGAGTTCTTCGAGACGCCGCTCGTCGTCGACAACGCGCTCGGGCAGATCATCGAAGATACGGCATGAGGAGCGAGCGCGCGCCGAGGGCCGGGCCGGTCGACTCCTCGCCGGCAACGGGTCAACCGAGGCATGGCGCTTCGATAGGCGTAGCCCGGGGTCAACTCCCCGCCGGCAACAGGGCAGCCCGAAACGCTGCGCGATGCAGCGTTTCGGGCTGCGAAGACTCCGTTCCGGCGGAAAACGCCGCGTTTCGCGGCGAAATGACCGGCAGTCGACTCAGCGCACGACCTGCGCCAGCTCGCCCTTCCTGTACCGATCGATCATCACCGACAGCGCGACCGGCTTGATCCGGCTCGCCTGCCCCTCGCAGCCGAACTCCCGGTAGCGCGCCAGGCACACCTTCTTCGCCGCCGCGTGCGCCGGCTTCAGGTACTCGCGCGGGTCGAACTTCGACGGGTGCTCGGCGAAGAAGCGGCGGATCGCGCCGGTCATCGCCAGGCGAATATCGGTGTCGATGTTGATCTTGCGCACGCCGAACCTGATCGCCTCCTGGATCTCCTCGACCGGCACGCCGTAGGTTTCCTTCATGTCGCCGCCGAATTCGCGGATCTCCGCCAGCAGCTCCTGCGGCACCGACGAGGAGCCGTGCATCACCAGGTGCGTGTTCGGAATGCGGCGATGGATCTCCTTGATCCGGTCGATGGCGAGGATGTCGCCCGTGGGCTTGCGCGAGAACTTGTAGGCGCCGTGCGAAGTGCCGATCGCGATGGCCAGCGCGTCGACCTGCGTGTTCTTCACGAAGTCGGCCGCCTGCTCGGGATCGGTGAGCAGCTGCTCGCGCGTCATCTTGCCCTCCGCGCCGTGGCCGTCCTCCTTGTCGCCCTTCATCGTCTCGAGCGAACCGAGGCAGCCCAGTTCGCCTTCGACGGTGACGCCGACCGTGTGCGCCATCTCGACGACGCGCCGGGTGACGTCGACGTTGTACTCGTAGGACGCGATCGTCTTGCCGTCTTCCTGCAGCGAACCGTCCATCATCACCGACGAGAAGCCCAGGCGGATCGCCTGCAGGCAGACGGCCGGCGACTGGCCGTGGTCCTGGTGCATGACGACCGGAACGCTCGGGTAGCTCTCGACCGCCGCTTCGATCAGGTGCCGCAGGAACAGCTCGCCGGCGTATTTCCGCGCGCCGGCCGAGGCCTGCATGATGACCGGCGCATCGGCCTCGCTCGCTGCGGCCATGATGGCCTGCACCTGCTCGAGGTTGTTGACGTTGAACGCCGGGATCCCGTAGCCGTTCTCGGCGGCGTGATCGAGCAGCTGACGCATCGAAACCAGGGGCATGACGACCTCCGAAGGGCGTCGGAGGCTGCGCGAAGTTCCCTCGTCGGTCGATTATCGCCTACGCGGCGGACCCGCTCGCCGAGGGCCGGCGGCGGGATGCGGCATGCGTCACTTCGCGGTCAAGGTCGCGCGCGACGGCGGCGTGCGTGTGGCGGTTTGCGCGGTGAGCGGCGATTCGCGTTTGCGCAGGCAACGAAGCCGCCCCTTCGGGGTTCCCTGCGCTGCTCGCCCTCGCGGGCGGCTGCGCAACTCGCCCTCATCGCTGCGGCCCCTTTGGGGCCTTGCGCTTCGGAGCTCGAACAGTGCTCGCCGACTTCCCCCGCGAGGGCTGCGCTGCTCGGCGGCTCCGAAGCCTGCGCAAACGCGAATCGCCGCTCACCGCGCAAACCGCCACACGCACGCCGCCGTCGAGCACCCGACTTTGTGCTTCGTCGTACGAAAAACTGGAAACCTGGCGACTGCCACCAAACACTCGCACAACCCGCGCGGAAGGTTCGCCCGCGCACACCACGACGTCCCGCCAAACGCAACGCAGACAACGAACGCTCAGGGCGAACCCTCAGCGCCCATGCTCCCCCACGCGCACGATCTTCAGCGTATTCGTCCCCCCCGACTTGCCGATCGGCTCGCCGATCGTCAGCGCGATCAGGTCCCCCTTCTCGACGATCCCCGCGTCGAGCAGCCGCTGCTCGGCCTCGAGCAGCAGCGCCTCGCGCTCGACCGCGTGATAGGTCATCACGATCGGGTGCACCTCGCGGTACAGGCACATCCGGCGGCGGCTGCGCTCCTCGGGCGTGAGCGCGTAGATCGGCACGCCGGAATCGATGCGCGACATCCACAGCGCGGTGGAGCCCGACTGCGTGAGCGAGACCACCGCCTTCACCTTCATGTGGTGCGCCACGAAGAGCGCGCTCATCGCGATCGCCTGGTCGATGCGGGTGAAGGTGCCGTCGAGGATCTCGGCGCTCAGCGCATGACGCTCGGAGCGGTCGGCCTCGACGCACACCCGCGCCATCGCCTCGATCGTCTCCACCGGGTAGCGCCCGGCGGCCGTCTCGGCCGACAGCATCACGGCGTCGGTTCCGTCGAGCACCGCGTTGGCGACGTCGGACACCTCGGCGCGCGTGGGCACGGGCGACTCGATCATCGACTCCATCATCTGGGTGGCGGTGATCGTGACCTTGTTCAGGTCCTTCGCCATGCGGATCATCCGCTTCTGCAGCGCCGGCACCGCAGCATCGCCCACCTCGACCGCGAGGTCGCCGCGCGCGACCATGATGCCGTCGCTCGCCTGGAGGATCTCCTTCAGGTTGCCGATCGCCTCGTAGCGCTCGATCTTCGCGATCATCAGCGCGCGCGCGCCCGCTGCGCGCACCAGTTCGCGCGCCATGTACATGTCGGCCGCGTTCTTCGGGAACGACACGGCGATGAAATCGGCCTCGAAGCGCACGGCGGTCTTGATGTCCTCCATGTCCTTCGACGTGAGCGCGGGCGCCGACAGCCCCCCGCCCTGCCGATTGATTCCCTTTCGGTTCGACAGCGTTCCGCCCTGCATGACCGTGCACTCGATCGTGCGCGCGTCGACCCGATCGACGCGCATCGTCACGCGTCCGTCGTTCAGCAGCAGCGTGTCGCCCACGCTGACGTCGTTGACCAGCTCCGGATAGTCGAGGCCGACGCGCTGCTGGTTGCCGAGCTCGCAATCGATGTCGAAGACGAAATGGTCGCCCACCTCGAGCTGGATCTTGCCTTCGGCGAACTTGCCGATGCGGATCTTCGGGCCCTGCAGGTCGGCGAGCACGCCGACGCTCTGCCCGATCCGGTCGGCGATCTCGCGCACGCTGGCGACCACCGCCGAGTGCTCCTCGGCGGTACCGTGCGAGAAGTTCACGCGCACGACGTTGACGCCGGCGCGCAGCATGCGCTCGAGCACCTCGGGCGAGGACGACGCCGGGCCGAGCGTGGCCACGATCTTGGTGGCGCGGGGAACGGGATGGAACATGGGAGGCGACCGGGAAATGCGGCGATGAACGATCGGCCGGGCGCGACGCACGCACCCGGCGGCGGACATTCATCCTAACGCAGCGGCGCGCGGAGTACGGAACAGTTTCGTCCAGAGGTGCAGCGCGAGCAGGCGCGGCGGGAAGCGGCGCGCGAGCTGCCGGACCTTGAGCGCACGCTTGGCCCAGCGGCGCGAGACGCGGGTCGCGCGATCGGGCTCGGCCGGCAGCAGCGAACGTACCACCAGCGCGTCCATCAGCGCCTGCGTCGCGGCCGTGGTTCGCGCGCGTCGCGCCGCTTCGCGGGCCGCCTCCCGCGGGATGGGCGTGCCGAGAAAACGATGCGCATAGCGCAGGCCGTAGTGCAGGGGCCGGTGCAGGCCGTGCCGGGCGACCGATTCCGCGAGCCGTTCGTCGAAATCGGGACGATCGGCCCCGAGGCGCAGCATCGCATCCAGATCGACGAGATCGCGCAGCTGATGCCACAGGTCGGAGTCCTCGAACAGGTGGCAGCAGGTGTGCAGCACCTGGTCTTCGGGCGCGAGCACGCGAAATACCGTGCCGGGCAGCGGTACCGATGCGTCGAACAGCGCGTCGGCAACCGGCCGCAGCCGGCTCGTCAGCGGAAGAATCGTGTGATGCAGATCCACCGGTTGCGGGCGCTCGGGATGCATCAGCGGCGGCAACTCGTGGCTCCACTCGCGGTAGTAGCGCTCGTCGTAGTCGTCGATCTCGCCGAAACGCCAACCGGCCGCACGCAGCGCGGCTTCGGCGTCGGAGAGCCGCGAGGCGCGCACCATCAGGTCGACGTCGCTCGTCGGCCGGCCGCGTGCCCATGGGACCCGCTGCGCGACGTACGCGCTGCCCTTGAGCAGCACCAGCTCGGTGTCGAGCGGCGCGAGCGTATCGGCGAGATGCTGCAGGTTCCACCGCGTCATCTGGATCCGATACTCGGCGGCCGCGCGTTCGGAGCGCAGCGCCCGTTCAACCGGCTGCGGCAGCGCGTCCAGGGCCCCCGCGGCTTCGTAGCGCGCATGCAGCACGCCGGCCACCTGGCCCATGCGCGCGATGCGGACGATCTCGTCCCATTCCCGCAGACCGGGCTGGCGCGGCTGCAGCGGATCGACGAGCAGCGAAAAGAGGAACAAGGCCTTCATCGTCGAGCGGGCTCGATCGGAGCCGCCACCTCCGTCTCGGCGAAAAGCGCGTCGATGAGATCGAAGGCGTCCTCGAAGCGGGAGTAGCGCAGCTGGTAGCTGCGGCACTGTGCCACCAGGTTCGTCAGCGCGAGGAAGCCGGTCTCGCCGAGCAGCGCGTAGTTGAACGAGTTGCCCGACAGCTTCACGAACGCGCGCGTCGACGCGATCGGCTCGAGTGCCGGCGCCTCCGCCGCTCCATAGCGGGGAAATACGACGAATTCGGGCCGCGCCGGTCGCTTGCGCGCCGCTATGCTCATGGCGTTGGGGGCGACGTGCAGGACGGTGCCCTTGCGCGTGCCGGCGATGCGCGGACCGCTCGCCAGCCCGGGCCAGCGTTCGGCGATCCGGTCGATCGACTCGTTCTTCAGGCAGACCGGACGCAGCAGCGGCATCACCGTCCCTTCGTGCGGATCGATCGCGCAGAACTCGTCGCTGATCAGCCGGTAGCCGTGACACATCAGCGCGGCGGTGAGCGTGCTCTTGCCGACGCCCGAATAGGCGGGCATCAGCAACGCGCGATCGCCGCGCGCGACGACGCCGGCGTGCAGCATCAGCCAGGCATGCGAACGATAGGCGATCGTCCAGTTCAGCCCCCATTCGACGAGCGCCGGATGCATCGGCAACGGCATCGGGTCGAACGGCGACTCGCCGTCGACGATCAGCCGGGCGAGACGAGAACCGACGACCGTGCGCTGAACCTCGAGCGACACGGTCGCGTCGGCGAAGCTCTCGTCGGGTTCGATCGGAAACGCGCCGTAGAGGGCACGCATCGCCGACGCGAAGCCCGGGTACACCGTACGAAAGCGTGCGGCGCAGGCGCCGAGATCGATGGCGACCCCGGGATCGCGCAGGCGCGCGCGCAACTCCTCGGGGGCCATGCCGGCGACGGTCGGAGGCCCTCGCATGCCCGCCTCAATGCGGCGAAGGGAGATCGACCCCTTCGACGAGAGCGCACTGCGCAAGTTCGACCAGTGCCTTGTCCACCAGCATCTGCGCTTCCGCGCGCGACAGTCCGGCGTCGACGAGTTCCAGCGCGTCGACCAGCGAGTCGGCGGGTTGCTCCCCGCGTTCGGAAAAGAGCGTCAGCAGCATTGCCGCAGCTCCGCTGACGACGTGCGTGCGCCAGGATCGGGAATCGAAGACGGCGATCGAGTCGACCGAGAGAGGGCGTCGGCGCAGGCCGTCACGAACGCGAACGACGCGCGCGGCGTCCACGAGAAGCCGCTGCTCAGGTCAGTCCGAGCACGCGCCGGACGTACGCGGTGAGCCCTTCTCCGAAACCGCCGGTATATCGCTCGCTGATGCCCATCAGCGAAGCCGCACACCCCGTCGTGGCAAAGATGCCGCCCGCCGCCTGGGGCTCCCAGCTGTAACCGAGCGGCTGGCCGGTATCGGGATCGACCTTGATCATCGCCCAGCGCTTCTCGACCACGTCGGCAATGCTGGCGTTCGCCAGCGTATATTGACCGTCGGAAGACGGCGTGTCCTTGCCGACGAGGCCGCCGCTGCCGTAACTGACGCGAGGCGTGCTCTTCGCCGAGGCGACCAGCGGACCCATCGAGCCGCCGGAGTCGACGCGCCACCATTGCTGGTCGGTGCCGAGCACGTACTCGCCCTCGATCGTCCCTTCGCCGAAGTTCGGCCGCAGCGTGACGATGTCCACCTGTACGCGAATCCATTCATCGGGGCTTTCGACCAGCTTGCCGGCCAATTCGCCGCGCTGCTGATCGAATCCGTTCTGTTTCTGCGCGCACATTGCGGCGGAAGCGGCGAACGAAGACCCGGGCACCAGGGTCAGCACCATCGGCGCGGCGACTCCCAGGCGCAACAGGTGGCGCCTGCGCGCTTCATGCGACGGCTCGGCGGGAATCTGTTCGTTCGAATCGGTCATGGCTCGCCTCGAAATGCGCGAAAAGAATCCCCGGAGAGCATTGTCCGACGTGCGTACGGAAACGCAAGACCGGCGCCGCTCGAATTCGCCTGTCTTGAACGGCAACCCGGCTGTGGGATCAAGGCTGCAAGTTCCATGCCTTGCATTTCCAATCGGTTGATTTGCAAGGGATCTTCTGAAGCTGCCGGCACGCCAACGAACAAACGTAAAGTTCTCCGACACCGACTGTTTCAGGCGCGTTGCTGTAGCGCCTCCACCGCCGGCAGGGTTCGCCCCTCGAGAAACTCGAGAAACGCGCCGCCGCCCGTCGAGATGTAGTCGATGCGGTCGGCCACGCCGAAACGGGAGATCGCGGCAACCGTGTCGCCGCCCCCGGCGATCGAGTACGCATCGGATTGCGCGATCGCGTCGGCCACAACGCGCGTGCCGTGCGAAAAGGCATCGAACTCGAAAACGCCCACGGGTCCATTCCAGACGATGGTACCCGCCTGCTTCAGCAAGCCCGCGAGCACCCCCGCGGTGCGCGGACCGATGTCGAGAACGAGGTCGTCGTCGGACACCTGCTCCACGGGTTTGGTGACCGCCTGCGCGCTCGCGGAGAACTCCTTCGCGCAGACCACGTCGACCGGGATCGGCACCGCGGCGCCGCGCGCCGACATCGCGTCGAGCACCGCGCGCGCCTGCTCCACCATCTCGCGCTCGGCCAGCGAGCGGCCGATCGGCAAGCCCGCCGCGAGCAGGAAGGTATTGGCGATGCCCCCGCCGACGATCAGCTGGTCGACTTTCGCGGCCAACGCCTGGAGGATCGACAGCTTGGTGGAAACCTTGGAGCCGCCGACGATCGCCACCAGCGGGCGGCGCGGCGAATTCAGCGCGCGCCCCAGCGCATCGAGCTCGGCGGCCATCAGCGGGCCCGCGCAGGCGATCGGCGCCGCCAGCGCGAGCGCATGCGTGGTCGCCTCGGCCCGGTGCGCGGTACCGAAGGCGTCGTTCACGTAGACGTCGCACAGCGCCGCCATCCGTCGCGCGAGACCGGGGTCGTCGCTCTTCTCGCCGACGTTGCAGCGGCAGTTCTCGAGCAGCACCACCTCGCCCGCGCGCACTTCGAAGCCGCCGTCGACCCAGTTGCCCACCAGGCGCACTTCGCGTCCGAGCAGCTGTCCGATGCGCGCGGCCACCGGTGCGAGCGAGTCTTCGGCGCGCACCACGCCCTCCTTGGGGCGCCCCAGGTGCGACGTGACCATCACGGCCGCGCCGGCGTCGAGGCAGTGTTCGATGGCGGGCAGCGACGCGCGGATGCGCGTGTCGTCGGTGATGCGCAGCGCGTCGTCCTGCGGCACGTTGAGGTCCGCGCGGATGAATACGCGCTTGCCGGCGACGTCGACTTCGTTCAGGCGGCGGAAATGCATGGAATTCGATCCCTCCAGGAGGCGGGCGGCACCGATCGAGCGCGGCGCCGCGCTCATCGCGCCCTCATTGCGCCCTTATCGCGCCCTCATTGCGCTTCATGCAACTGCTGCTCGATCTCGTGGCGTTCGCCGTCGTCGAGCAGGTCGAGCGGGTTGGCGCCGTCGTCCATCAGCCAGTCTTCGAAGCGGCCGCGCCGCCCGTCGGGCAGGCGCGCCGCCACCAGATGATCGAGCGTGGCGTTGTCGGCGAAGAACACCAGCTCGACGCCGTCCGCCTCGACCACGCACTCGCCGACGGCGATCTGCACCCACGGCCGGCGCGCGTCGCGCAGCCGCATCGTGCGCTTGCCGTCGACGATCTCGCGCAACAGCGCGGCCGTTTCGGCGGCGTCGAGCCGACGGCTCATCGCGAGCCTTTCAGCGCGCGTCCATCCAGGCGACCGTCACGTCGAGCATCCGGTTGGAGAAGCCCCACTCGTTGTCGTACCAGCTGTTGGCCTTGACGAGCCGGCCGGACACCTTGGTGAGCGTCGAATCGAAGATGCTCGATGCCGGGTTGTGGTTGAAGTCGACCGACACGAGCTGCGCGTCGTTGTAGGCGACGATGCCCTTCAGCGCGCCCTGCGCGGCCTCGCGCATCGCGGCGTTCACCTCCTCGACCGAGGTCTCGCGCGACGCGATGAACGACAGGTCGACGATCGACACGTTGATCGTCGGCACGCGCATCGCGTAGCCGTCGAGCCGGCCGTTCAGCTCGGGCAGCACGAGGCCGACGGCGGAGGCGGCGCCCGTCTTGGTGGGGATCATCGACATCGTCGCCGAGCGCGCGCGGCGCAGGTCGGTGTGATAGACGTCGGTGAGCACCTGGTCGTTGGTGTAGGCGTGGATCGTCGTCATCAGGCCGGTGTCGATGCCGATGCGCTCGTGTAGCACCTTGGCCATCGGCGCCAGGCAGTTCGTCGTGCACGAGGCGTTCGAGATCACCGTCTGGCTCGCGCGCAGCACGTCGTGGTTCACGCCGTAGACGACGGTGGCGTCGACGTCCTTGCCGCCCGGCGCCGAGATGATCACTTTCTTCGCGCCGCCCTTCAGGTGCGCCGAGGCCTTCTCCTTGCTGGTGAAGAAGCCGGTGCATTCGAGGACGACGTCGACGCCCAGCTCGCCCCAGGGCAGCTGCGCCGGATCGCGCTGCGACAGCACGCGGATGCGGTCGCCGTTCACGACGATGTTCTCGCCCTCGACCGAAACCGTGCCGGGGAACTTGCCGTGCGCGGTGTCGTACTGGGTGAGATGCGCATTGATCTTCGCGTCGCCCAGATCGTTGATCGCGACGATCTCGATCGGATGCTTCTTGCCGTCTTCGTAGTGCGCACGAAGGATGTTGCGGCCGATGCGGCCGTAGCCGTTGATCGCGATGCGGATGGTCATGACGAATTCCCTTGCAAGTGACGAAACCGGATGGGGCGCGACGCGCGAGGCGAGCGCCCCGGGAATCAGGCGGGCACGCGCCGCTTCAGCACGCCGCGCACGGTGCCCGCGACGTTCTCGGGCGTGAAGCCGAAATGACGGAACAGATCCGCCGCCGGCGCCGATTCGCCGAAGGTGTCGATCGAGACGACCGCCGCGCAGCCGTATTTCCACCAGCCGTCGCCGACGCCCGCTTCGATCGCCACCCGCGGCACGTCGCTGCCGAGCACCGCGCTGCGCCAGGCCTCGTCCTGCCGGTCGAAGACGTCGGCGCAGGGCATCGACACCACGCGCACGTCGATGCCTTCGGCGGCCAGCAGGTCGCGCGCCTGCAGCGCCAGCGAAACCTCCGAACCGGTGGCGATCAGGACGGCCGCCGGATCGGCTGCATCGCGCAGCACGTAGCCCCCGCGCAGGATCGCGTCGACCTGCGCGCGCGAGCGCGAGACGAAGGGCAACGCCTGCCGCGAGAGCAGCAAGGCTGCCGGACCGTCGTCGCGCGCGATCGCCGCCGCCCATGCGCTGGCGGTCTCGACGGCGTCGCAGGGACGCCAGACGTCGAGCCGCGGCACCAGCCGGAGCGACGCGGCATGCTCGATCGGCTGGTGCGTCGGACCGTCCTCGCCCAGCCCGATCGAGTCGTGCGTGAAGACGAAGACGACGCGCTGCTTCATCAGCGCCGCCATGCGCAGCGCGTTGCGGGAGTAGTCGGAGAAAGTGAGGAAGGTGCCGCCGTACGGAATGAATCCGCCGTGCAGCGCGAGCCCGTTCAGCATCGCGCTCATGCCGAACTCGCGCACGCCGAAATTGATGTGTCGTCCGGCGACGAAGCCCTCGACCGTGCGCAGGGCGCCGCTGCCCTTGAAGTCGGTGAGGTTGCTGCCGGTGAGGTCGGCCGATCCGCCGATCAGTTCGGGCAGCGCCGCGCCGAAGTGGTTCAGCGCATTCTGCGAAGCCTTGCGCGTGGCGACCGACCCGCCCTTCTCCACCGCCTCGTCGAGCGCCGCGTCGAAGGCGTCGTCGTACGAAGCGGGAAGGCGGCCGGCGACGCGGCGCTCGAACTCCTGCGCGTCGGCCGGGTAGGCGGCGCGGTAGCGCTCGAAGCGCGCGCTCCACTCGGCCTGCGCGCCTGCCCCGCGCGCGCGGGCATCCCAGGCGCGACGCACCGACTCGGGCAACTCGAAGGGCGCATGCGCCCAGCCCAGCGCGGCTCGGGTGGCGGCCACCTCGTCGGCGCCGAGCGGCTCGCCGTGCGCCTTGGCGGAACCGACCCGGGCCGGCGAGCCGCGTCCGATCTGCGTGCGGCATTGCACCAGCGTCGGCGCGAACACGCCGTCGCGGCCGTGCGCGCCCCATTCGCGCGCCAGCGCGATCGCCGCTTCGAGCGCATCGACGTCGTGGCCGTCGACGTCGGGAATCACGTGCCAGCCGTAGGCCTCGAATCGCTGCACGGTGTCGTCGGTGAACCAGTTGCGCACCGGTCCGTCGATCGAGATGCCGTTGTCGTCGTAGAAGACGACGAGCTTCGACAGCCGCAGCGTGCCGGCGAACGAGCACGCCTCGTGCGAGATGCCTTCCATCAGGCAGCCGTCGCCGGCGAAGACCCAGGTGTAGTGGTCGACGATCGCCAGGTCGTCGCGGTTGAAGCGATCGGCCAGCAGGCGCTCGGCGAGCGCCATGCCGACCGCGTTCGCCAGGCCCTGTCCGAGCGGGCCGGTGGTCGTCTCGACGCCGGGGGTGAGTCCGTGCTCGGGATGACCCGGCGTTTTCGAATGCAGCTGGCGGAAGCGGCGCAGCTCGTCGATCGACAGGTCGTAGCCGGTGAGATGCAGCAGTGCGTACAGCAGCATCGATCCGTGCCCGTTCGACAGCACGAAGCGGTCGCGATCGGGCCATGCGGGATCGGCGGGATTGTGCTTCAGCGCACCGCCCCACAGTGCGACGGCGATCTCGGCCATGCCCATCGGCATGCCCGGATGACCGGAGTTCGCCTGCTGCACCGCGTCCATCGCGAGCGCGCGGATCGCGTCGGCCATCTCGCGGCGCTGCTCGCGACTCGCCTGGCCGTCGTGCCCACCGGCGACCCCCGGAACTCGCGAATGGGGTTGCGTGGCGCTTTCCGTGGGAGATTCCATCGACGGTGGTCCTGAAGGCGGAGGGGGCGAACTGTTGCGGTTCCCATTCTAACAAACGGGGTCGGCCCCTACTGGCGGTTTCGACACAAATTCCTATATAATCAAAGGCTTTTCTCGCCGACCCACCCCCTTGCCGGGGGGCGGCCGGCGACATTTCCACTGATCTGGATCCCCGAGGAAACACCGTGGGGATACTCAGGGACTGGCCGGGCGGTGACGTCCGGCTTCCCGGAGCCGAAGCCCGAACGGGCCGGCGCCGGGGCCCGGGAGGCGCATCCCGCGCAAGGCCCCCAAGGGTGCGCGGAGGCTTTCCCGGAGCGTCCCGGAAGCGTCGGCGCCGCGGAGCACCCATCCCGCGGCGACCGCATCGACGAGCAGCCGCCGTCGGTGCATCCGGGCGCGTCCGGGGGTCTTGGGGTCTTCACCCTCTTCGGAGGGACTGGGTTGGACGAAATGCAGGGACTGCACCTCACTGCCGATCTGTACGGCTGCCGCTGCGAGCCGTCGTTGCTCACCGATGCCGGGCAGCTCGCCGAAGTGTGCCGCGCGGCGGTGCGCAAGGCGGAACTCACGCTCGTCGACGAGAAGTTCTTCACCTTTCCCGACTACCAGGGCGAGCCGGGCGGCGTCACCGGCGCGGTGCTGCTCGCCGAGTCGCACGTCGCGGTGCACACGTGGCCGGAGCGCGCCGGGGTCACGCTCGACGTCTACGTCTGCAATTTCTCCACCGACAACTCGTCGAAGGCCGAGCAGCTGCTCGACGACCTGATCGTCGCTTTCGCGCCGCGCCAGCAGAACACCAACCGCATCCTGCGCGGTTCCGAAGATCCCGATTCGGCGGAAGGCGAGCTGCTGCTCGAATGGCTGAACGCCGACAGCGCGTTCGGCTTTCGCGCCGCGCGCCGCCTCGAAACCGTGCGCACGCCGTACCAGACGCTCGAGGTGTTCGACACGCCGCAGTGGGGCAGGCTCTTTCGCCTGGACGGCTGCTACATGACCTCCGAGCGCGACGAGTTCTTCTATCACGAGGCGATCACGCACCCGGCCGCGCTCGCGCACCCGAATCCGACGAGTGCGCTGGTGATCGGCGGCGGCGACGGCGGCTCCACCGAGGAGCTGCTCAAGCACCCGTCGATGCGGCGCGTCGTGCTCGCCGAGCTCGATGCCGAGGTGATCCGCGTCGCGCGCGAGCACCTGCAGAACGTGCACCGCGGCGCCTTCGACGATCCGCGCGTGGAGCTGCGGATCGGCGACGGCTGGGAGAGCGCCGAGGCGCTCGCGGGCGAAGCGGAGACGCTCGCGCACGGCGCGGAGACACTCGCGCACAGCGCGGAGACGCTCGCGCACGGCGCGGAGACGCTCGCGCACGGCGCTCGGCGCTTCGACCTCGTCGTCCTCGACCTCACCGATCCCGACACGCCGGCGCACCGGCTGTACACGGCGGATTTCTTCCGCCTGCTGCGGCGCCTGATGAACCCGGGGGCGGCGGTCACGCTGCACATCGGCTCGCCGCTGTATCGCCCCGACCTCGTCGGCCGGCTGCTGCGCGAGCTGGCGTCGGTGTTCGCCGTCGTTCGTCCGCTCGGCCTGTACATCCCCTTGTACGGCGCGTACTGGGGGCTGTGCTGCGCCTCCGACACGCTCGACCCGCTGTCGCTCGACCCCGAGGCGGCCGAACGCCGGCTGGCCGAGCGCGGCATCGCCGATCTGCGCTACTACAACGGCGACACGCACCGGGGGCTGTTCGCGCTGCCCAATTTCTACCGCGAGCTGCTTCCCGGCAAGGCCGACGTGAAAGGCGCCACGGTCATCGAGCTGGCCCGCGCGTCCTGAGGGGCGCGGCTCGGGTTTCTCGGGCGCGGCGATCGTGCGTCCCCGCGTGCTGATTCTCGACGCCGGCCGACTCGGTCCCGACGCCGACCGGCTCGGCCCCGACGTCGAGCCGCTCGCCACGGACGCCGGCGAACTCGGCGCCCCTTCGACGTTCCGGCTCGACGCGCAGCGCTCGCACCACCTGGTGCGCGTGCTGCGACTGCAGGCAGGCGCATCGCTCGAATGCTTCGACGGCCGGGGCGGGCGTTTCGAGGCCACGCTGGCGGTCGCCGACCCGCGCGCCTGCGTCGTGCTGATCGGGACGCGCCTCGCCTCGAGCACCGAGAGCCCGCTGCGCGTGACGCTGTTGCAGTGCGTCTCCGCCGGCGAGCGCATGGACTGGACGATCGAGAAGGCGGTCGAGCTGGGCG
Source organism: Burkholderiales bacterium (assembly GCA_003576795.1). Taxonomy (GTDB): domain Bacteria; phylum Pseudomonadota; class Gammaproteobacteria; order Burkholderiales; family Burkholderiaceae_E; genus Zeimonas. Next base: position 3,407 of record QEVN01000010.1, on the reverse strand, counting down.
TCACGGCGATCCGGCCGCTGTCCTCCGCTCGCTCGCCGCTGCGGCTCGACGCCGCTCGCGCGCAGCGCCGGCGGGAGCACTGGCAGCGGCTGATCGAAGCCGCCTGCATGCAGTGCGGGCGGGACGTCCTGCCGCAGCTTCACGAGCTGCAGGCGCTCGATCGCTGGCTCGCCGACCGCCGGCGACCGCAGGGCGCGCTTTCGCTCGCGCTGGCGCCCGACGCGACGCGCGGCCTGCGGGAGATGTCATTCGCCCCCGAACGCGAGATCGAGCTGCTGGTTGGGCCCGAATCGGGTCTCGATGCGCACGAATCGGAAGCGGCTCGACGCGCGGGTTTCACCGCCGTGCGCCTGGGGCCGCGCACGCTTCGCACCGAAACGGCCGGCGTGGCGGCGCTGGCCGCGTTGCAGGCGCTGGCCGGAGATTTTTGACCACACTGGGCTGACGACGCTCAGCGCTGCCGATTCACCGAATAGAAGACGCGGAACGCGGTCTGCCGGTCGAAGAAATAATCGGCTGCGTCGCGAAAGACATCGAGCAGCCGGTCGCGCGCATCGCGATCGAATGCCGCCGTTTCGGGCAGGTTCTCGAGGAAGACGACGAAGCCCGGTTCGTCGGCATCGTGCACCGGCTGCAGGTCGGTGACGCGCCGATACAGCGCATCGAAGCCGGCCGACCCGGGCGCCGGCAACGAGAAGCCGACGGCGATCTCGCCGAGCACCGAGTCGGCGTCGGTCGCGCCGCGGCAGTCGGCCCGCAGCACGCGTTGCTCGGCGCGCACCGCGGCCGAGCGCAGCGCGTCGCCGTCGTAGGACTGCAGCGGAAGCACCGCGTGCGGCGGAATGTTGCTGAGATTGCTCATCGGGCGGACTCCCGATCCGGCAAAGACTCCGCCGCATGCTAAAGGAGAACCGCCGCAGTGCCATCGTGCATCGCCACAGGAGCGTGGCGGTGCAACGTAACCGGGGTCCGTTCGGTGCGCCGGCCTTATCCGGCGACGGCGCTTTCCGCGATCGCATCGTCCCGCGCGATCGCGTCGATCGCGCTGTCGACCGCGCTGTGCGGAGCGGCGCGACTGGCCCGGCCGGTGGCGAACCAGGAAACGAGCGTCGCGCGATCGAGCGATTGTCCGAAGTCGGGGAAACGCGACAGCACGTAGAGCTTGCGCGTCGGGCTGATCCACGCGATTCGCACGGTCTGCGTCGCGCCTGCCTCGTCGGCGAGCTCGATCAGGTCCCCGCGGCGCAACGCATCGACCTCGGCATTCTCGGCCGGACGCGGCGGCGGCGCCACCTGCCTGCGCGCCGCGATCTGCGAAGCTTCGGCGGCGCTCGCATCGAAGCGGGCGACGCCGTCGTCGCCGATGCGAATCGCGCTCTGCGCCCCCGGCATCGTCCGGCCGGCGCCCACTTTCGCGTCCTGGATCGCACGCGTGTGCCAGCGCAGCAATTCGTTGAAGAAGCGCTCGCGCTCCTCGTCGGCGATGCCGATCGCCTTCAGCGACTTCAGCAGCGATCCGATCATCCTCGGCAGCAGCGATGCCAGCCGGGGAATTTCCTCGGGCATCTTCGGCGCCACGCTCCAGATCAGCATCTCGGCCGCCTGCAGCGCCTGTGCCCAGCTGGCGCCGCCGCAGTCGCCCGCGATGCGCGCCTGCGCGAGCGCGCGCGACCACCAGTCGTAGAGGAACTCGCGCACGAAGGCGGGAGTCACCGGATCGATGCGCAGGGCGATCTCCGCACTCGCCTCTTCCTGCGCGACGGCGAGCGCTTCCATCCGCTCGGCCTGCCGGGTCAATTCGAGCAGGCGCGCGGCGCGGCGCTCGCCCTCGGCGTGCGCGAGCGCATCGAAGCGCGCCATCGCCTCGTCGAAGACCGCGAGATCGTCGTCGAAGTTCCCGAGGATCCAGTCGACGATGTCGGCGACGCCGGCCCCCAGCGTCGACTCCGCCCCGTAATCGGCGTCCGGGTCGGTGGCGAGGTCGGTGACGCGATCGATCAGCCGGCGCATCGGGTGCTGCCGGCGGGCGAAGAAGCTGCGATCGAGCAGCGCGGCCTTCACGGCAACCACCTGCAGCCGGAGCAACTGCTGCTTCACCGGATCGGGCAGCCGGCGGTCGGCGTAGATGTAGTCGAAGACGAGCGAGACGATCTCGACGGTCAGCTGGTCGAGCGAGGAACCCTTGCTGCGCGCGTGATCGAGCAGTTCGGTGGCCAGCGGCGCCGCCCCCGCGCCCTCGCGCGAAGAGGACTGCAGCGCATGCAGCGCCTCGATCAGCGGCGGCTGCACCGTCGGCATCGGCAGATCGGCCATGCCGAAGGTTTCCGGATCGGACAGCATTCGCGCCGCCGACCGGCGCGCCGACTCCTGATCGACCGACATCTGCAGCACGAGATCGTCGAACGCATGCACGCGCTCGCCGCCGAAGCGGAAATCGCGCAGCGCTGCTGCCGCACCCGCCGGCCCGACTCCCCCGCCCGCCCCCGCGGCGCCCGATTGCACGCCAGGGGCAGTCGCCGCCGGCGAATCGGAGCGAGCCGCGTCGGCGGCGGGAGAGCCGGGCCGTCGCGTATCGGTACGAACGACGGAACGCGGCCGGATCGTCGGCAGCACCTGGTGGCTTCGCAGCCGTTCGTTCACGCTGGCATGCACGCCCGCCAGGCTGGTTGCCACGTGCGGTTCGAACGCCTGCAGCAGCGCGGTGCGCACTTCGGCCGCCGGAGCCAGGTCGTCGAGGGAACGTCGCAGCGCCTCGAAGACGACCTCGGGCGAGGCCGGGTAGTCGTCCTCGTCGAACCAGTCGCGCCCGAGCAGCGCCGCCATCCGGGCGCGAACGCCGAGCACCTCGTCCGGATCGAGTTGCCGGCGCGCGCGGCGCACCAGGCGGTCGATCGCGATCCGGTCCTCGATGGCGCGGTCGTCGACCAGGGCGAGCCCGCCAGGCGGGGCGGCGGCGGCAGCGGCGGCGGCGGCGGTGTCGGTCGCCGATCCGCGATCGAACAGCCGCTGCTCGAAGAGCTCCGCGAACGACTGCCGGAAGCGGAACTCGATGTCGTTGCGATGCGCGCGCACCAGCGAGAGCGCGTCGAGCAGCGCCTGCTGGCTCTCGCGCCCCGCGGCCTTCATCGCGGTGATGGTCAGCTCGATGCTGAGCCGGTCGAGCGCCTCGTCGATGAAACGCGAAAGCTGCGCGAGCACCAGGTCGCGGCACTCCTGCAGCAACGCGAGCCGGCGGCGAGGATCGAGCGGCTCGCCGTCATCGCTCGCATCGGCGGGAGCGGACGATTCGCGGACATCGGCAGAGATCATCGGCGCTCGGCATCGCGGAAGAACAGTTGCGCGGATGCTAGGCGGCGCGTTTCCGGGCGGTCAACCCGCGCGTGACGAGCGGCGTGCCCTGTGCGGCC
>QEVN01000181.1 GCA_003576795.1 Burkholderiales bacterium | reverse complement strand
CACCTGGGAGACGCAGCAGACCGACTATCCGCGCACGCGCCCGGATCTGCCGAATCACGAGCCGCGCGGCTGCGCGCGCGGGGCGAGCTACAGCTGGTACCTGTACAGCGCGAACCGCGTGAAGTACCCGATGGTGCGCGGACGGCTGCTGAAGGCGTGGCGCGCGGCGCGGGCGAAGGCTGCGTCGCCGGTCGATGCGTGGGCGGCGATCGTCGGCGACGAGGCGGTGCGCCGAGGCTGGCAGCAGCAGCGCGGAATGGGCGGCTTCGTTCGCGCATCGTGGGACGAAGTGAACGAGATCGTCGCGGCGGCCAACATCCACACGATCCGCCGCTACGGACCCGACCGCGTGCTCGGCTTCTCGCCGATTCCGGCGATGTCGATGATTTCGTATGCCGCGGGCTCGCGCTACCTGTCGCTGATCGGCGGCGTGGCGATGAGCTTCTACGACTGGTATTGCGACCTGCCGCCGTCCAGTCCGCAGACCTGGGGCGAGCAGACCGACGTGCCGGAGTCGGCCGACTGGTACAACTCGACCTTCCTCATCGCCTGGGGCTCGAACGTGCCGCAGACGAGGACGCCCGATGCGCATTTCTTCACGGAGGTGCGCTACAAGGGCGCGAAGGTGGTCGCGGTCACCCCCGATTACGCCGAGGTCTCGAAGCTCGCCGACCTGTGGCTGCACCCGAAGCAGGGCACCGACGCGGCGCTCGCGATGGCGATGGGACACGTGATCCTGCGCGAGTTCCACGTCGAGCGCCGTCCCGACTACTTCGACGATTACGTGCGCCGCTACACCGACCTGCCGATGCTGGTCGAGTTGCGCGAGACGACGCTGGCCGACGGTCGCACGGTGCTCGCACCCGGACGCTACCTGCGCGCGAGCGACTTCGACGACGCGCTCGCGCAGTCGAATCATCCGCAGTGGAAGACGGTCGCTTTCGACGAGTCGGGCGCGGTCGTCGTGCCCAACGGCTCGATCGGCTTTCGCTGGGGGCCGGAGGGGCGCGACGACGCGGGCCGGTGGAATCTCGAGAGCCGCGATGCGCGCGACGGGCGCGACCTGCGCCTGCAGCTGTCGCTGCTCGACGCCGCCGCGGGCGCGCACGAGGTCGTCGGCGTCGGCTTTCCGTACTTCGGCGGCATCGCGACGCCGCATTTCGAGTCGAACGAACAGGGCAGCGACGTGCTGCGCCGGCGCGTGCCGGCGCGGCGCCTGGCGGTCGTGCGCGACGGCGTGCGCATCGAGATCCTCGTCGCGACCGTGTTCGACCTGCTCGTCGCCAACTACGGCGTCGCGCGTGCGGGCATCGACGACCCGTCGGCCGCCGCGAGCTTCGACGACGACGTTCCGTACACGCCCGCCTGGCAGGAGGCGATCACCGGCGTGCCGCGCGAGCAGGTGATCGCGGTCGCGCGCCAGTTCGCCGGGAACGCCGAGCAGACGCGCGGCAAGTCGATGGTGATCATCGGCGCGGCGATGAACCACTGGTACCACTGCGACATGAACTACCGCGGCATCATCAATCTGCTGATGCTGTGCGGTTGCATCGGCCAGAGCGGCGGGGGCTGGGCGCACTACGTCGGCCAGGAGAAGCTGCGCCCGCAGACCGGCTGGGCGCCGCTCGCCTTCGCGCTCGACTGGATCCGTCCGTCGCGCCAGCAGAACTCGACGAGCTTCTTCTATGCGCACACCGACCAGTGGCGCTACGAGCGGCTGAGCGTCGACGAGATCCGCTCGCCGATGGCCGAGAGCGGCGCGCCGCGCGCATCGATGATCGACTACAACGTGCGCGCCGAGCGCATGGGCTGGCTGCCTTCGGCGCCGCAACTGAAGACCAATCCGATCGCCCTCGCGGCGGCCGCGCAGGCAGCCGGCATGGATGCGAAGGCCTACGTCGTCGACGGATTGAAGAGCGGCGCGCTCGAGCTGAGCTGCGAGGACCCCGACGATCCGGCGAACTGGCCGCGCAACCTCTTCGTGTGGCGCTCGAACCTGCTCGGCTCCTCGGGCAAGGGGCACGAATACTTCCTTCGCCACCTGCTCGGCACCAGCCACGGCGTGCAGGGCAAGGATCTCGGGCCGGAAGACGCGAAGCCGCTCGAAGTGAAGTGGCACGAGCACGCGCCCGAGGGCAAGCTCGACCTGCTCGTCACGCTCGACTTCCGCATGAGCACGACCTGCCTGTACTCGGACATCGTGCTGCCCACCGCCACCTGGTACGAGAAGAACGACCTCAATACCAGCGACATGCACCCGTTCATCCACCCGCTGTCGCGCGCGGTGGATCCGGCGTGGGAGGCGCGCAGCGACTGGGAGATCTACAAGGGCTTCGCGCGCAAGTTCAGCGAGCTTTGCCCGGGGCATCTCGGCGTCGAGCGCGACGTCGTCCTCACGCCGATGATGCACGACACGCCGGCCGAGCTGGCGCAGCCCTTCGACGTGCACGACTGGAAGCGCGGCGACTGCGAACTGGAGCCGGGCCGCACGGCGCCGCAGATCACCGTCGTCGAGCGCGACTACCCGAACACCTACGCGCGCTTCACCGCGCTCGGTCCGCTGATGACGCGGGTGGGCAACGGCGGCAAGGGTATCGCCTGGAACACCGACGACGAGGTGCACGCGCTGGCCGCGCTGAACGGCGAGGTGCTCGACGAGGGCCCGACGAAGGGCCTGCCGCGCATCGTCAGCGACATCGACGCCGCCGAGACCGTGATGATGCTCGCGCCCGAGACCAACGGGCACGTCGCGGTAAAGGCGTGGGACGCGCTGTCGAAGATCACCGGCCGCGAGCACGCGCACCTGGCGCTGCATCGCGAGGACGAGAAGATCCGCTTTCGCGACATCCAGGCCCAGCCGCGCAAGATCATCTCGTCGCCCACCTGGTCGGGGCTGGAGAGCGAGAAGGTCTCGTACAACGCCGGCTACACGAACGTGCACGAGCTGATTCCCTGGCGCACGCTCACCGGCCGCCAGCAGTTCTACCAGGACCATCCGTGGATGCGCGACTTCGGCGAAGGCTTCGTCGCGTATCGCCCGCCGGTCGACCTGAAGGCGGTGGGCGAGGTGATGGGCCGCAAGCCGAACGGCAATGCCGAGATCGCGCTGAACTTCATCACGCCGCACCAGAAGTGGGGCATCCACTCCACCTACAGCGACAACCTGATGATGCTCACGCTGAATCGCGGCGGCCCGGTGATCTGGCTGTCCGAGGACGACGCGCGCGAGGCGGGAATCGTCGACAACGACTGGGTGGAACTCTTCAACGCCAACGGCGCGATCGCCGCGCGCGCGGTGGTGAGCCAGCGCGTGAACCGCGGCATGGTGATGATGTATCACGCGCAGGAAAAGATCATCAACACGCCGGGCTCGGAGATCACCGGCCTGCGCGGCGGCATCCACAACTCGGTCACGCGCGTCGTGCTCAAGCCCACGCACATGATCGGCGGCTACGCGCAGTACAGCTACGGCTTCAACTACTACGGGACCATCGGAACGAACCGCGACGAGTTCGTCGTCGTGCGGAAGATGGCCAAGGTCGACTGGCTCGACGAGCCCGCGGCGAGCGCGGGCGGCGAAGCGGCCGCGGCGATCGCCGCGATCGCGGCCGCCGCGAAGGGAGCGTGACGATGAGGATTCGCGCACAGATCGGCATGGTGCTGAATCTCGACAAGTGCATCGGCTGCCACACCTGTTCGGTCACCTGCAAGAACGTCTGGACGAACCGTCCCGGCATGGAATACGCGTGGTTCAACAACGTGGAGACCAAGCCCGGCATCGGCTATCCGAAGGAGTGGGAGAACCAGGAGCGCTGGAAGGGCGGCTGGGTGCGGCGCGAGGACGGATCGATCGTTCCGCGCCAGGGCGGGAAGTGGGCGCTGCTGATGCGCATCTTCGCCAACCCGAACCTGCCGCAGATCGACGACTACTACGAGCCCTTCACTTTCGACTACGACCATCTGCAGTCCGCGCCCGAGATGAAGGCGGCGCCCACCGCGCGGCCGAGGAGCCTGATCACCGGCGAGCGCATGCAGAAGATCGAGTGGGGCCCGAACTGGGAGGAGATCCTCGGCGGCGAGTTCGCCAAGCGCTCGAAGGACCGCAACTTCGACGACGTGCAGAAGGAGATCTACGGCCAGTTCGAGAAC
>QEVN01000009.1 GCA_003576795.1 Burkholderiales bacterium | reverse complement strand
CGGTCCGGTCGACGACGACCTGCCGCGCAACCAGATGAGCCTGCATTTCCAGGCCACGGAGTGAGAGCGCGATGAGCGATCGCCCGGACGACGACGATCCGCACGGCGGCAATCGACGCGGCGGCGAAGCCGCGGGCGACGACGTTTCCCGCTGGAGCTTCGAGACCCGCGCCGTGCGCGCCGGTTTCGCGCGTACGGGCTACGGCGAGCACGACGAGCCGATCTTCCTCACGTCGAGCTTCGTGCACGACAGCGCGGCGCACGCGGCGGCCAAGTTCGCCGGCGAGGCCGAGGGCTACATCTATTCGCGTTTCGGCAACCCGACGGTGCGCCTGTTCGAGCAGCGCCTCGCGTCGCTCGAGGGCGCCGAGGAATGCCGCGCCACCGCCTCGGGCATGGCGGCGATCCAGGCCGTGCTGGTGAGCCTCACGCGCGCCGGCGACCACATCGTCTGCGCGCAGGGCGTGTTCGGCACGACGCTGCAGCTGTTCGCGCTGTTTCAGCGCTACGACATCGAGACCACCTTCGTTCCGCTCGCCGACGCGCAGGCCTGGCGCGCCGCGATCCGGCCGAACACGCGGATGCTGTTCGTCGAGACGCCGTCGAACCCGCTCACCGAGGTGGCCGACCTGCGCGCGCTTTCGGCGATCGCGCGCGAACACGGCATCGCGCTCGTCGTCGACAACTGCTTCTGCACGCCCGCGCTGCAGCGCCCGCTCGAACTCGGCGCCGACATCGTCGTGCATTCGGCCACCAAGTACCTGGACGGGCAGGGCCGCGTGATCGGCGGCGCCGTGCTCGGCTCGAAGCGCTACATGGACGAAACGCTGCAACCGGTGCTGCGCTACGGCGGACCGACGCTGTCGGCGTTCAATGCCTGGGTGCTCGCCAAGGGCCTGGAGACGCTGTCGGTGCGCATGGAGCGGCACGCCCAGAATGCGCTCGCCGTCGCGCGCTGGCTCGAGGCGCAGCCGGCGGTGGAGCGCGTGCGCTATCCGTGGCTCGAATCGCATCCGCAGCACGCGCTCGCCCGCGCGCAGCAGCGCGGCGGCGGCGCCGTGCTCGCCTTCGAGGTGCGCGGCGCCGACGACGCGCAGCGCAAGGCGCGCGCCTGGCGCATCGTCGATGCCTGTCGCCTGCTGTCGATCACCGCGAACCGCGGCGACGTGAAGTCGACGATCACGCATCCGGACAGCACGACGCACGGGCGCATGCTGATCGAAACGCGTAGCGAGACGGGCATCGGCGAAGGCATGCTGCGGGTGGCGGTCGGCCTGGAGGACGTCGGGGACATCTGCGCGGATCTGGCGCGAGGGATGTGAACGGGGTCGCGTGAGCGAACCCCGATCCCGATTGCAGTATCAGCATGTTTCTTCTGTTCAAGCTTACGCTCGCGCCGGCTTCGATCCTGCTCGCCACGCTCATCGCACGGCGCTTCGGACACGGCGCCGCGGGCTTCCTCTCGGGCTTTCCGGTGATCTCCGGCCCGATCGTCGCCGCGTTGATCTTTTCGCTGCCGGCCGAGCAGGTCGAAGGTATCGCCCGCGCGACGCTCGCCGCGAGTCCGGCGACCTTCGCGCACATCGTCGCCTTCGCCTGGCTGTCGCGACGACTGCCGTGGTGGGGTTGCCTGATCGGCGCCACCGCCGCCTTCTTCGCCGCCGGTGCGTTGACGACCGCGGCCTGGATGCCGGGCGCGGTGCAACTCGTACTGGCGATTGCGGGTCCCTTCGTCGCGCTGGCGGCGATGCCGCGCGCAAGCACGGTCACCGGTGCGGTACCGGTGCCGCGGATCGAGATCGCGATGCGCGTCGCCGGCACCTTCGTGCTCGCCGCGGCGGTGCTTCTCAGCGCACAACACGTGTCGGCCGCAGTCAGCGGCCTGCTGCTCGCCTGGCCGATCAGCGGGACCATCCTTCCGGGCTTCACGCTGCCTGCCTATGGGCATCCGGCCACGGTGACGCTGCTGCGTGGCCTGTCGATCGGGCTGGCGGGCTTCGTCTGGTTCTACGTCGCGCTCGCGTTCCTGCTCGGTGCGGGCGTCGGCGGCTTCGTCGCGTTCGTTGCGGCCGCGCTGGTGTCGGGGATCGTGGGGGTGCTTTCTCACCGGAAATCCCGGCTCGACACCTCCAGCTCCCCGAGCCACTGCGAGTGATCGACGACCTTCTGCGCCAGCAGATGCCGCACCTGGCCGCCGGTTTCCGTGTCGCGCTGCCAGCGGCCGTAGACGGTCATCAGCTTCGACGCGAGCACTGCGCTGCGATGGCGTTCGAAGACGTCGGGCCAGACGATCACGTTGACCGTTCCGGTCTCGTCCTCGAGCGTGACGAAGATCGTGCCTGCTGCGGTGTCGGGGCGTTGCCGATGCGTGACGAGGCCGCTCGCGCGCGCCAGGCGCCCGTCGGGGAATGCGCGCAGCGCTTCCGAAGTGGACACGCGATGGCGTGAGAGGCGACCGCGCAGCAGCGCGAGCGGGTGGCGGCCCATCGGGATGCCCAGCCCGCGATAGTCGGCGACGATCTCGCGCGCTTCCGACAGCGCCGGCAGGCGCGTCGGCATCTCGTCGAAACGGGCTTCGGCGAGCAGCTTCGGCATCGGCCGGATCGCCGCGGCCTCCCAGTGCGCCTGCGCGCGATGGCCGGCGAGCGGGCGCAACGCGTCGGCCTGCGCCAGCGCCTGGAGCGCACGCGCATCGAGCGCTGCCTCGCGAGCGAGATCTTCCACGCTGTCGAAAGCGAAGCGGCCGGCGCTGCGCTCGGCGCGTCGTCTCCTGCGCGCCTCGACGATGCGCCCGGCGGTGGCGGCAGGCAGCCCTCTCACGCGGTTCAGTCCGAGTCGCACCGCGGGCTGCGGGCGCCGATCGATCGCGCTGCCGTCGGAGGGGGCGCGCCAGAGCGTCGGTGCTCCCGTCTCGTCGTCGACGCGCTCCTCGAGGGTGCTTTCCACTTCGCTCAGCAGCACGTCGACGCCGCGCACCTCGATGCCGTGCTCGCGCGCATCGCGCACGAGCTGCGCCGGCGCGTAGAAGCCCATCGGCTGGCTGTTCAGCAGCGCGGCGAGGAAGGCCGCGGGTTCGTGCCGCTTGATCCAGCTCGACACGTAGACGAGCAAGGCGAAGCTCGCCGCGTGGCTCTCGGGGAAGCCGTATTCGCCGAAGCCCTGGATCTGGCGGAAGATCGCCTCGGCGAATTCGCGGTCGTAGCCGCGCGCCATCATGCCATCGACGACGCGTCGCTCGAAGGGCTCCAGGCCTCCGCGTCGGCGCCACGCCGCCATCGCGCGGCGCAGCCCGTCGGCCTCGCCGCCGGAGAAGCCGGCAGCGAGCATCGCGATCTGCATCACCTGTTCCTGGAAGATCGGCACGCCGAGCGTGCGCTCGAGCGCGGGGCGGATCTCGTCGCGCGGATAGACGACGGGCTCGAGCCCCTGGCGCCGGCGCAGGTACGGATGCACCATGCCGCCCTGGATCGGGCCGGGGCGCACGATCGCGACCTCGACGACGAGATCGTAGAAGCATTTCGGCGCGAGCCGCGGCAGCATGCTCATCTGCGCCCGCGACTCGATCTGGAACACGCCCACCGTGTCGGCGCGCGAGATCATCTCGTAGGTGGCCGGGTCTTCGGCCGGGATGTCCTCCATGCGGAAGGTGCCGTTGCGTCGCTGACCGATGAATGCGAGCGCCCGGCGGATCGCGCTCAGCATGCCGAGCGCAAGCACGTCGACCTTCAGCAGCCCGAGCGCATCGAGATCGTCCTTGTCCCATTCGATGACGCTGCGATCGGGCATCGCTGCGTTCTCCACCGGAACGAGTCGCGTGAGCCGGTCGCGCGCGATGACGAAGCCGCCGGTGTGCTGCGACAGGTGGCGGGGAAAGCCGCGCAAGGTCGAGGCGAGTTCGAGCCACTGGCGCGCGACGCGCGAATCCGGATCGAAGCCGGCCTCGCGCAATCGTGCCGGCTGCATGCCGGCGTCCCACCAGGAATGCCCGCGCGCCAGCTGCTCGACGCGTCGCGCATCGATGCCCAGCGCGCGCCCGACGTCGCGCAGCGCCGAACGCGAGCGATAGCAGATGACGGTGGCGGTGAGCGCGGCGCGATCGCGCCCGTATTTCCCGTAGAGGTACTGGATGACCTCCTCGCGGCGCTGGTGTTCGAAATCGACGTCGATGTCGGGCGGCTCGTTGCGCTCGCGGCTGAGGAAGCGTTCGAAGAGCACGCTCGCGCGCGCCGGATCGACCTCGGTGATGCCCAGGCAATAGCACAGCGCCGAGTTCGCCGCCGAGCCGCGTCCCTGGCACAGGATCCCGCGGCTGCGCGCGAAATGCACGACGTCGGCGACGGTGAGGAAATAGGGCTCGTATTTCAGCTCGGCGATCAGCGCGAGCTCGCGCTCGACCTGCTCGAGCACTTTCGGCGGCACGCCGCCGGAATAGCGCGAGGAGAGCCCCTCGAAGGCGAGCGTGCGCAGCCAGCTCGCCGGCGTGTGTCCGGGTGGGACGATCTCCTCGGGATACTCGTAGCGCAGCTCGTCGAGCGAGAAGCGGCAGCGCGCGGCGATCGCTACCGTCTCGTCGAGCAGTTCGCGCGGATACAGCCGTCCCAGTCGCAGGCGACTGCGCAGATGCTGCTCGGCGTTCGACGCCAGCGCGTAGCCGAGCGACTTCAGCGGCGTGTTCAGCCGGATCGCGGTGAGCGTGTCCTGCAGCGCCTTGCGCGAACGTACGTGACACAGCACGTCGCCCACTGCCGTGCGCGGCAGGCCGGCGGCGTCGGCGATGCGGCGCGTGGCCTCGAGCAGCGCCGCGTCGTGGCCGCGCACGAGCAGCGAAACGCCGAGCCAGCAGCGACCGTCGAAGCGTTCGCGCAGGAAGCGCGCCTGCCCGAGCAGGCGTTCGGCGGCCGGCGCGGTGCCGGGTCCGTCGACGGCGACGGCGGGCGAGGGCACCAGCAGCGCGAGGCAATCGTCGACGCCTTCGGCGAGATCGTCGGCGAGCAGGCGGTACCTGCCCTTGTCGGCGCGCATTCGCGCGCGCGTGATCAGCTCCGACAGGTTGCCGTAGCCGTCGCGCGTGGTGGCGAGCAGCACCAGCCGCGCGTCGTCGCCGAAGGCGTCATGCAGCGAGAATTCGGCGCCGACGACGAGCGGCAGGCCCTTCTCGCGCGCACGCAGATGCGCGCGAACGACGCCGGCGAGCGAGCATTCGTCGGTGATCGCCAGCGCCGAATAGCCGAGCGCCTGCGCGCGCTCGACCAGTTCTTCGGGATGCGAGGCGCCGCGCAGGAACGAGAAGTTCGAGACGCAGTGCAGTTCGGCGTAATGAGGAAGTGCGATCGGGGAAAACACGACGGGGAAGTACAGTGCTGCTGCACATGGCATGCTGTATCAATATACAGTACCGCAGCTCCAGCTTCGCGGCGGACTGCAGCAGCCGGATCCGCGATGCGAGCCCCGGCCCGGCGCGCGTTCAGGCCCGGTTGACCAGCACGATTCCGGCGGCGATCAGCGCGAGCGCGACGACGAGCGACGCCCCGATCGGCTCGTCGAGCAGCGCCGCTCCCGCGAGCACGCCGAACAGCGGCGTGAGGAAGGTGAACGCGTGCAGCGTCGTCGCGCGGTAGTGCGCGACGAGCCAGAACCAGGCGAGGTAGCTCGCGCAGGCGATCACCACCGTCTGGAAGGCGAGCGACGCCCAGACGATCGGCGACGGCGCGAACACGCCTCGTTCCCCGAACGCGTACGACAGCGCGACCAGCACGATGGCAGAGACGCCGAGCTGGTACAGCAACGTGAGTTCGGCCGGCGCGCGGCGCAGTGAGCTCGTCTTGATGACGATCGTCGTCGACGCCCAGAAGAAGGCCGCGCCCAGGCACAGCGCATCGCCGAGCAGCGCGCCGGCTTCGGCCGTGCCGACACGTCCGCCGAAGGCGATGGCGAGTCCGGCGAAGGCTGCAGCGAGGCCCACGATTTTCTGCCGCGTGAGCTGGTCACCGGGAACGAAGGCGTGCGCGCCGAGCGCGACGAAGAACGGTGCCGAATAGAGCAGCAGTACCGCGCGCACCGCGGTCGTGTAGACGAGGCCGACGAACAGGCAGACGAATTCGAGGGCGAACAGCACGCCGACGAACACGCCCGGCACGATCGTCTCCTCGCGCTCGCGCAACCGGATGCGGCGCCAGAAGATCCACGCCGACAGCAGCAGCGCGGCGCCGATCGAGCGCAGCGCCGCCTGCCAGACCGGCGAAATGCCGCTGTTGCCGACCTTGGTGGCCACCTGTCCCAGGCCCCAGATCATGCACAGCAATACCTGGGTCGTGACCGCCGAGGGCGGGAGCGTGCGCGCGTCGTTCATCGGCGCGTTTATACCCGAACGTGCGTGCGGGCAACGACGGCGCCGAGGGGGGCACCCGCGTGCTTCGCCGCGAGGCAGACTTCGAGTTGCCGACGGCTGGGTCCTGCCGGCCGGCAAGACTGCGGGTAGCATCGGCGCGATGCCCGCCCGAAACGCCGATGCTCCTGCTCGCGCCGCACTCGCTGCATTGCGCGACGCGCTGCAGCGCTGCCGCGAATGCCCGCTCGGCTATCTCGCCACGCAGGGTGTCGCCGGCGAAGGCGCGTTGCGCCCGGCGCTGATGCTCGTCGGTGAGGTGCCGGGCGACCAGGAAGACCTGCAGGGCCACCCCTTCGTCGGCCCCGCCGGGCAGCTTCTCTTTCGCGCGATCGATTCGCTCGGCTGGCCGCGCGAGGCACTGTTCGTCACCAACGCGGTCAAGCACTTCAAGTTCGAGTTGCGCGGCAAGCGGCGCATCCACAAGACGCCTTCGCAGCGCGAAGCCACGGCCTGCCTGCACTGGCTCGAGGACGAGATCGGGCTGGTCGAGCCGCGCGCGGCGATCGCGCTCGGCGCCACGGCGGCGCGGTCGTTGCTGCACCGAAGCGTGGCGGTCACGCGCGAACACGGTCGGTGGCTGCGACGCGAAGACGACCTGCGCGACCTGCGCGACCCGCACGACCTGCGCGTGCTCGTCACGCTGCATCCGTCGGCGCTGCTGCGCATGCGCGGAGAAGAGCGCGAGGCGGCGTACGAGCAGTGGCTCGGCGATCTTCGCAACGCCACGGAGATCGTCGACGCCTGGGCGCGCTGATCTCCGGCCGGGGGGTCGGCGGCGCCGAAGGGCTCGGCCGAAGGCGCGCCAATTCGGGACGCCCCTTGTTGCGTGCCCTGCGTCGGTCTGTCAAATTGGCGCCGCAACATTTCGGCCGCCCCTGCGGGCGAACCGGCGCCGCGTGCGCCGTGACGAAATCGAAGGAGATCCAGATGAACCGAAGGCAAGGTCGCAGCGCCGCCTCGTGGGCGCGTGCGTCGCTCGTGGCGATGACGCTCGCCGGTGGCGCACTCGCATGGACCCCGGCGGGCGCCGTCACCGAGATCCAGTGGTGGCACTCGATGACCGGAGCGAACAACGACCGCATCAACAGCCTGGCCGAACGCTTCAGCAAGAGCCAGCCCGACTACAAGGTCACCGCCGTCTACAAGGGCTCGTATCCCGAGTCGATGACGCAGGCGATCGCCGCGTACCGGGCCGGCAACGCGCCGCACATCGTGCAGGTGTTCGAGGTCGGCACCGCGACCATGATGGCGGCCAAGGGCGCGATCGTGCCGGTCGAGAAGCTGATGAAGGACGCCGGCGAGAAATTCGACCGCAGCGCGTACGTGCCGGCGGTGGCCGGCTACTACACGACGCGCAAGGGCGAGATGCTCTCGTTCCCGTTCAACAGTTCGACCACCGTCTTCTACTACAACCGCGATGCCTTCAAAAAGGCGGGCATCGACAAGGCGCCCGAGACCTGGAGCGAGTTCGCCGCGGCCGCGGCGAAGATCAAGGCGTCGGGCGCATCGTCGTGCCCGTACACGACGAGCTGGCCGAGCTGGGTGCACCTGGAGAGCTTCTCGGCCTGGCACAACACGCTGTTCGCCACCGAGAACAACGGCTTCGCCAGCCTGAAGGCGCGGCTCGCGGTCGACAAGCCGCTGTTCGAGCGGCACATGAAGAACCTGCTCGAGTGGTCGAAGAACGGGTTGTTCACCTACGCCGGCCGCACCACCGAAGGCGATTCGAAGTTCTACAGCGGCGAGTGCGCGATGTTCACCGGCAGCTCGGCCACCTACGGCAACATCAAGCGCAACGCGAAGTTCGACTTCGGCATCACGAAGCTGCCGTACTACTCCGACGTGGACGGCGCCCCGCAGAACACCGTCATCGGCGGGGCGAGCCTGTGGGTGATGAGCGGCAAGTCGAAGGACGAGTACAAGGGCATCGCGAAGTTCTTCACCTTCCTGTCGTCGCCCGAGATCCAGGCCGAATGGCACCAGGCCACCGGCTACCTGCCGCTGACGATCGCCGCCTACGAGTTGACGAAGAAGTCGGGCTTCTACGAGAAGAACCCCGGCACCGACGTCGCCGTGCAGCAGATGATCGTCAAGACCACCGACAAGTCGCGCGGCGTGCGCCTGGGCAACATGGTGCAGATCCGCGACATCGTGCACGAGGAGATGGAAGCGATGCTCGCCGGCAGGCAGGATCCGAAGACGGCGCTGAAGAACATGAAGCGGCGCGGCGACGAGCAACTGGTGCGCTTCGAGCGCACGGCGCGGGAGTAGGGCGCCCTGGAAAAGCGCGTGCTCTTCGGCGCGGCCGGGTGGCTCCCGGCCGCGCTGCTCGCTCCGCAGCTGGCGATCGTCCTGGTCTTCTTCTACTGGCCGGCGCTGCAGGCGCTGTTCCAGTCGGTGTTCATCCAGGATGCCTTCGGCGGCAGCCTGCAGTTCGTCGGCCTCGAGAACTTCCAGTACCTGTTCTCCGACGAGCTGTACCTGTACTCGTTCCAGGTCACCGCCGTGTTCTCGATCGCCGTCACCGCGATCGGGCTCACGCTGAGCCTGGCGCTGGCGTATTTCGCCGATCGCGCGATCCGCGGCGCCTATGTCTTCCGCACGCTGCTGATCGTGCCCTACGCGGTGGCGCCGGCGATCGCCGGCGTGCTGTGGATCTTCCTGTTCAACCCGACGCTGGGCATCGTCTCGCACTGGCTGCGCGGCGCCGGCGTCGACTGGAACCACGTGCTCAACGGCGGGCAGGCGATGATCCTGATCGTCATCGCGGCCGTCTGGAAGCAGATCAGCTACAACTTCATCTTCTTTCTCGCCGGGCTGCAGTCGATCCCGAAATCGCTGCTCGAGGCCGCCGCGATCGACGGCGCCGGCGCCTGGCGCACGTTCCGCTCGGTGATCTTTCCGCTGCTGTCGCCGACCACCTTCTTCCTGCTCGTCGTCAACGTCGTCTACGCCTTCTTCGACACCTTCGCGATCGTCGACGCGGCCACCGGCGGCGGCCCGGCGAAGGCCACCGAGATCCTCGTCTACAAGGTGTTCAACGACGGCTTCAAGGCGCTCGACATCGGCGGCTCGGCCGCGCAATCGGTGATCCTGATGATCATCGTGCTCGCGCTCACCGTGATCCAGTTCCGCTACGTCGAGCGGCGTGTGCGCTACTGATCCGCGATGCCCGGCCGAAGCCTTTCCGCACGCCTCCTCACCTACGTCGTTCTGGCGCTGGGCGTGCTCGTCGTCGCCTTCCCCGTGTGGGTGACTTTCGTCGCGTCGACGAAGACGCTCGACGAAGTGCAGAGCGTGCCGATGTCGCTGCTGCCCGGCACCCAGTTCCTGAAGAACTACGCCGAAGTGCTCTCCTCGGGCGCCGGCAACACCACCGCGCCGGTGGCGCGGATGATGGGCAACAGCCTGGTCATGGCGCTGGCGATCGCGATCGGAAAAATCGCGATCTCGCTGCTGTCGGCCTTCGCCCTGATCTACTTCCGCTTCCCGCTTCGGCGCACCGCCTTCTGGCTGATCTTCGTCACGCTGATGCTGCCGGTGGAAGTGCGCATCATGCCCACTTACCAGGTGATGGCCGACCTGCACCTGATCGACACCTACGCGGGGCTCACGCTGCCGCTGATCGCGTCGGCCACGGCCACCTTCCTCTTCCGCCAGTTCTTCATGACGGTGCCCGACGAGCTTGCCGAGGCCGCGAAGATCGACGGCGCCGGGCCGATGCGCTTCTTCTGGAACGTTCTGCTGCCGCTGTCGCGCACGAGCATCGCGGCGCTGTTCGTCATCCAGTTCGTCTACGGCTGGAACCAGTACCTGTGGCCGTTGCTGGTCACCACGCAGGAGTCGATGTATCCGGTGGTGATCGGCATCAAGCGGATGATCGCCGGCGGCGACGCCGCCACCGAATGGCAGCTGGTGATGGCCACCGCGATGCTCGCGATGCTGCCGCCGGTGATCGTCGTCGTGGCGATGCAGAAGTGGTTCGTCAAGGGCCTGGTGGAGTCGGACAAATGAGTGGTTGCGAGCGCAGGGTGCTGGAGCGCAGGGGCCGGGAGTCCGCTTCGTGAGCGCGTCGGGCGACGCGCAGGCGCGCGTCACGTTCTCCGACTGGCCGTACCCGGCCTTCGTCGCGCATCGGGGCGCCGGGAGCCTGGCGCCCGAGAACACGCTCGCGGCGCTGCGCACCGGCCGGTCTTTCGGCTATCGGATGTTCGAGATCGACGCGAAGCTCTCGGGTGATGGCGTCGCGCTGCTGATGCACGACGCGACGCTCGATCGCACCACCGACGGGCGCGGACGCGTCGATGCGCAACCGTTCGCCGCGCTCGCGCGGCTCGATGCCGGCAGCTGGCATTCGGCGGCCTTCGCCGGCGAGGGCATTCCGACGCTCGAGCGCGTCGCGCGCTGGATCCTCGCCAACGACGCGATGCTGAACATCGAGATCAAGCCGACGCGGGGCCGCGAGCGCGAAACCGGGGCAGCGGTCGCGCTCGACGCGCGCGCGGCGTGGCGCGACGCCGGCGTGCCGCCGCTGCTGTCGTCCTTCTCGCCGATGGCGCTCGCTGCGGCGCGCGAGGCCGCGCCCGAGCTTCCGCGCGCGTTGCTGCTCGACGAGCTGCCCGTCGACTGGCTCGATCGCTGTACGGCGCTCGGCTGCGTCGCGCTCGATGTGGAGCATTCGCTGCTGGACGCGGGGCTGGTCGCCCGGGCACACCAGGCGTCGTTGCGCGTGCTCGCGTGGACGGTGAACGACGAGGCGCGCGTCGAAGAACTGTTCGATGCGGGGCTCGACGCCGTGATCACCGACGTCGTCGACCGGATCGCGCCGGGCCGTGCGCGCCGCAACCCGGGCACGTCGGGTGCATCGTGTTGACTCCGATCAACGCCGATATCGGGCGCCCACGTACGATCGGCCCGGGAGGTGCCCGAATGTCCTTGTCCGAAGCTCAGCTCGAGCAGATCGTCGCGCAGATCCGCGGCCGTCTTGCCGTGCTGGAAGAAGAGATCGCGCGCAAACTCGGCGAAAGCGCCGAAGGTTTGTCCAGTTTCGACGGCGTCGGCGACGCCGGAGATCTCAGTTCGATCCTCAGCGAAAGCGAGGTGGATCTCTCCGAAGCGAAGCGCGACGTCGACGAATGGCGCGCGCTGCGGGCGTCGCTGCGCCGGATCGAGGAAGGCACCTACGGTGTCTGCACCGAATGCGGCGTCGAAATCCCCTTCGAACGGCTCACCGCCGCGCCGCTCGCCCACCGCTGCATCGATTGCCAGGCGGTGGCGGAGAAGCGCGAGCGCACTTTTCCGGGAGCGTGAAGGGAGAGCGTCACCCGAACCTCCCCTGCACGAACCACCCGCGGCGGCCGTCGGTTGCCGTGCGCTCCCGGTAGATCCAGTACAGCACGTGCGCGTCGTCTTCGGCGATGAAGTAGTCGCGCTGGATCAGCGAGTCGTCCCACCAGCCGCCTTCGATCCGTTCCGGACCGGCCAGCAGCCGCAACGGTGAATGCCACCACGGGCGGTTGTTGCGCTCGGCGAGGGCGATGGGGCGATCGAGCAGCCATAACGGGCGGGGCAGCGACGCCGGCGGCAGGGGTTCGGGCAATGGCGATGCGCCCGGCCGTGGGGCGCCCGACGCACAGGCCGGCGGCAGGGATCCGGGCGGCTTGCGTTGCAGGGCGAGCCCGGATGGGTCGATCGGCTCGATCCGGTAGGCCGCTTCCGGCCGGTGGTCGGCGACGAGTCGCAGCCGCTGCACGTGTCCCGGCCCGAGGCGGGCCTGCAGCCGTTCGGCGAGTCGGCGCAGGTTCTCGTGCGCCACGCCCGGCGCGGGGAACAGCTCGCCGTTGCCGTCGGGCAGCGCGACGATGTCCTCGCAGCGCAGGCGCAATGCCTGCGCCGCTTCCGGCAGGCGCGTGACGGCCAGCTTCTCGCGCAGCAGCCCGAGCAGTCGTTCGGGATCGCGCGACGGATCGGCGAGCCGGATCTCGAGCCGCGTATCGTCGTGCTCGTCGTGCTCGGCGTACAGCGCGAACGAGCGGGTCGCTGCGTGACGCGCGGCGAGCCAGCCGGTCATCGGATCGAGCAGGCGTCGCGCGGCGAACACGAGCGCCTCGGCGTGCTCGACGTTTGCGAGCAGCTCGACGCGCAGGTCGAATTCGGCGGGCGCCTCGAACCACCGTCTCGGTTCGGGCAGGCGGCCGAGGGCGCGATCGAGTTCGTCGAGCAGTGCGCCGCCCAGGCGCCGGGCGATCGCGGCGCGCGGCAGCGCGAGCAGGTCTCGCACCTGGCGCACGTCGATCGAATCGAGCAGCTCGCGCTGTGCGCGCGTGCGCGCGAGCAGCCGCGCCGGCAGTGTGCCCACGCGCTGCGCGAGCCGTTCCTGCGAGGCGAACGAAGCGTCGCGATGGCGCGCGAGGAGCCAGGCGGCGCTCGCGGTGGGCGCGGCGCCGATGCGCACGCGATAGCCGAGCGAGCGAAGGCCGTCGCGCACGCGGGTGAACAACGCGCGGAAGCCGCCGAAATAGCGCAGGCTCGGCGCCACCTCCGCGAGCAGTCCGCACGGCGACGGGGCGTCGTCGAAGGCCTCGAAGGCGAGATCGGATTGCAGGCTCACCGACGGAGTGAACTGCTGCATCCAGGCGGCAACGGATTCGAGCGTCCGTCGTTCCATGTGCGGATCGCGTTCGAGCAGCGGCAGCGAAGGCACGAGCGCCTGGGCTGCCGCGCGCTTCAGTCCGGGGGCGATGCCCCGTGCGCGGGCGGCGTCGGTGGCGTCGAGCACGAAGTGCCGGTCGCACAGCGCGATCGCCGCATCGGGAGCCACGATGCCGCGTTCGACGATGTCGAGCGACAGCCGTTCGAAGAACAGGCCCAGCCACCACACGGGAGATGCCTCAATGCGTTTCCCGCAGCGTGGCCGTTTCCGCAGAACGCGGAGACTGCGTCTCCCGCGGCGAAGCTTCGGCCGTTGCGCAGGGGAGGGTTTGCATCGGCATCGGTGCGGCCGTTTCGGCGGCGCCGTGCGAGCGCAGCCGGATCGACGACAGCGGCCGGGGCAGGTCGACGAGGATCGGGTCGGCGACGACCGGCCCCCGGCGCTTGAGGATCTGCACCGAAAGGCGCTGTTCGGCGCGCGGCAGCAGCAGCAGGCGCAACGGCGCCGGGGAGGCGTCGAACTGCGCTTCGAGCGAACGGAACAGGAACACCGGACCCTGGGTGCCGTGCGCAGCGAGCTGCATGCGGCGCAGATGCTCGGGGCGGGTGCGCGGCTGCGGCAGCCAGGCGAGCAACGCGCCGAAACCGCTGCTCTTCAAGGTCTGCTCGACCGCCCACAGGCGATCGGCGGCGTTCGGCGCCTGCACGATCAGCAGGTAATCGAGATCGATGCCGTGGTCGGCCAGCGCCGGTGCGTAAGGAGTCTGCGGCGGACCGAGCACGACGACGAAGCGACGTTCACGGGTGAGTCGACGCAGCAGCGGCACGAGCAGCCGAAGCTCGCCGATGCCCGATTCCCGGCTGATCAGCTCGGTGAGCATCCCGGCGGGCCAGCCTGCGCCGGGCAATTCGGCATCGAGCGCAGCGAAGCCGCTCGGCAATGCCTGCACGGCGGCATGGCCGATGCGGCTGGCTTGCCAGACCGCGCTGGGCAGAGGCGAGGGCATTGTCGTTTCCTCACAGTTTGCCGCTGCGCAACAGTCCGACGGCGATGCCTTCGAGCGAGAAGGCGTCGGTGCGCGAGTCGACGACGATGGGGCGGAAGTCGGGATTCTCGGGCAGCAGCTCGACCGTGTTGCCGCGGCGTCGCCAGCGCTTGACGGTGACGTCGTCGCCCACGCGTGCAACGACGATCTGCCCGTTGCGCGCCTCGTGCGCCTGGCGCACCGCGAGCAGGTCGCCGTCCAGGATGCCGGCGTCGCGCATGCTCATTCCGCGCACGCGCAGCAGGTAGTCGGGCGTTTCGGCGAACAGGTTCGGATCGATCGCGTAGCTGGCCTCGACGTGTTCCTGCGCGAGAATGGGGCTGCCGGCGGCGACGCGCCCGATGAGCGGCAGGCTCGATACCACCTGTACGGCGCTCGACGGCGCGTCGGGCGCATCGGCCATGCGCCTGAGGCGAATGCCGCGCGAAGCGCCAGCCGTCAGTTCGATGACCCCCTTGCGCGCGAGCGCCTTCAGATGCTCCTCGGCCGCATTGGCCGAGCGGAAGCCGAGCTGCGCGGCGATCTCGGCCCGGGTGGGCGGAAAGCCGGTATCGGCGATGTGCTGGCGGATCAGCGAGAGGATCTGCTGCTGGCGGGGGGTGAGGTCGCGCATTTCTCGAGGAAGTGAAGGGTGAAGGGCGAAGGGTGAAGGGGAAAAGCTCGCTGCTCCTGCCTCTTCTCGTTAACTGTGTTTACGTACAGTACACTCTTTCGCCCGGAATTGCACCCTGCTCGCAGGCAGCGCTTTTCCCCTTCACCTTTCACCCTTCCCGCCTCAGGGCATCCCGCTTGCTACGCCGATTCCGCGATGGCGCCTCTCCCACTCATGCCTGTCCCCGGTTCCGCAGTCGGCTGCGGGTCTGCCTGTGCATTCGTGAGTGTTTGTGGCAAAGTCGAAAAACGGACCGGTCCATCCGGCTCGCGGAGTTGCATTTCTCGGTCTGCTGGATCGGTGTTCCTCGAAATGCAATGAGGCTAACGGTTCGAGGAAACTCTCTCGATGGGTACGAAGATCTATGTAGGGAACCTGCCGTGGCGCGCAACCGATGCACAGTTGTCGCAGCTGTTCGGCAGTCACGGTGAAGTCACGGATGCGAAGATCGTCACCGACCGCGAAACGGGGCGCTCGCGCGGCTTCGGCTTCGTCACGATGACCTCCGACGATGCGGCGCAGGCCGCCATCCGGGCCTTGAACGGCTATTCGCTCGAAGGCCGCAGCCTCGTCGTCAACGAAGCACGCGAGCAGGGCGGCGGCGGCGGTCGACGTCCGGGCGGCTACGGCGGTGGCGGCGGCGGTTACGGCGGCGGCGGTGGGGGCGGCTACGGCGGCGGAGGCAGCGGCGGCGGTGGTGGCTACGGCCGCGGCGGCGGAGGCAGCGGTGGCGGTGGCTACGGCGGCGGTGGCTACGGCGGCGGTGGGGGCGGCTACGGCGACCGCGAGGGCGGCGGAGGCGGCAACCGCGGCGGCTACGGCGGCCAGCGACGGGCGCGGCAGTTCGGGCAGTAGGAAATCAGTGAAGGGTGAAGGGTAAAGGGGGAAGGGGAAAAGCCTCGGCCCTCGCAGCCGGGTTCTTCCCCTTCCCCCTTCACCCTTTCCCCTTCACATTTCGGAATAGTTCGGTCCCCCGCCCCCCTCGGGGACGACCCAGACGATGTTCTGCGTCGGGTCCTTGACGTCGCACGTCTTGCAGTGCACGCAGTTCTGCGCGTTGATCTGCAGTCGTTCGGCGCCGGTGTCGTCGCGCACGAATTCGTAGACGCCCGCGGGGCAGTAGCGCTGCTCCGGGCCGGCATAGCGCGCGAGATTGATCTGCACCGGCACCTGCGCATCCTTCAGCGTCAGGTGCACCGGCTGGTCCTCCTCGTGGTTGGTGTTCGAGATGAACACCGAGGACAGCCGATCGAAGGTGATCTTCCCGTCGGGTTTCGGATAGGCGATCGGCTTCGAATCCGCAGCCGGCTGCAGGTATTCGTGGTCGGGCCGCTTCACGTGCATCGTGAACGGCGCCTTGCCGCCGAACACCACCTGGTCGATGCCGACGAGCAGCGTTCCGGTCCATAGTCCCTTGCTCATCGCCGCCTTGAAATTGCGTGCGATGTGCAGCTCGTCGTGCAGCCACGAGCGCTCGAAGGCATCGCGATAGGCGACGAGTTCGTCGCGCGAACGTCCGGCGGCGATCGCGTCGAACGCCGCCTCGGCCGCGAGCATGCCGGTCTTGATCGCCGCGTGGCTGCCCTTGATGCGAGAGGCGTTCAGGAAGCCGGCATCGCAGCCGATCAGGCATCCGCCGGCGAAGGCGAACTTCGGCAGCGAGTTGATGCCTCCCGCGGTGATCGTGCGCGCGCCGTATGCGAGCCGCTTGCCGCCCTCGAGCAGGGAACGGATTTCCGGATGCGTCTTGTAGCGCTGGAACTCCTCGTAGGGCGACAGGTACGGATTGCGGTAATTCAGACCGACGACGTAGCCGATCGCGATCTTGTTGTCCCGCCAGTGGTACAGGAAGGAGCCGCCGTAGGTGTCGTTGTCCAGCGGCCAGCCGGCCGTGTGCATGACCAGGCCCTGCTCGAACTTCGACGGTTCGATCTCCCACAGTTCCTTGATGCCGATCGCGTAGCTCTGCGGATCGCGGCCCTCGTCGAGCCGATAGCGCGCGATCAGCTGCTTGCCCAGGTGTCCGCGCGAGCCTTCGGCGAAGAACGTGTACTTGCCGTGCAGCTCCATTCCGGGCTGGAAGTTCGCCGTCGGTTCGCCGTCGCGTCCTACGCCCATGTTGCCGGTGGCGATTCCCTTCACGGCGCCGGCGTCGTCGTACAGCACCTCGGCCGCGGCGAAGCCGGGATAGATCTCCACCCCGAGCGCCTCGGCCTGCGCGCCGAGCCAGCGCACGAATTCGCCCAGGCTGACGACGTAGTTGCCGTGGTTGCGGAAGCAGCCGGGCAGCATCCAGTGCGGAACGCTGCGCGCGCCTTTCTCCGACAGGAAGAGGAAGCGGTCTTCCTTCACCTCGGTGTTCAGCGGCGCGCCGCGCTCGCGCCAGTCGGGGAACAGCTCCTCGAGCGCGCGCGGGTCCATCACCGCGCCCGACAGGATGTGCGCGCCGACCTCCGAACCCTTCTCGACGACGCACACGCCGATCTCGGTGCCCCGGTCGGCTGCGAGCTGCTTCAGCCGGATCGCGGCCGACAGCCCTGCCGGGCCTGCGCCGACGATCACGACGTCGAACTCCATCGACTCGCGCTCGATTTCCATCTTGGTGTGCTCTCCTGTGCGCCGGACGCCGCCGCCCGGCGTGTCGCTGCGGATTGTCCCGGAAAGGGTCGGGCGCATGCAAACGGCACCGTCCGAGGCGGCCGGTCGATCGGCTACCATGCCCGCACGCTTGTCGCCGCTTTTCACGTTTCGCGGGAGAACCGTTCGTGCCCACCCGATTCGACCTGGAAGGAAGAACCGCGCTCGTCACCGGCGCCTCGAGCGGCCTGGGCGCGCGCTTCGCGCAGGTGCTCGCGGACAACGGCGCGCGCGTCGTGCTCGCATCGCGGCGCGTCGAGCGGCTGAAGGAGCTGCGTGCGCAGATCGAGGCGGCGGGCGGCGATGCGCACGTCGTCGAGCTGGACGTCACCGACCTCGCGAGCATCCGCCAAGCGGTGGAGCAGGCCGAGGCGCAGGCCGGCGCGATCGACATCCTCGTGAACAACTCGGGCGTGAGCACCACGCAACGCCTGGTCGACGTCACGCCGGACGACTACGACTTCGTCTTCGACACGAACACGCGCGGAGCCTTCTTCGTCGCGCAGCAGGTCGCGCGGCGCATGATCGCGCGCGCGAAGGAAGATCCGAAGCGCAGCACCCGCATCGTCAACATCGCGTCGATGGCCGCGCTGCGCGTGCTGGCGCAGATCGGCGTCTACTGCATGAGCAAGGCGGCCGTCGTGCAGATGACGAAGGCGATGGCGCTCGAATGGGGGCGCTACGGAATCAACGTCAACGCGATCTGCCCGGGCTACATCGAAACCGAGATCAATGCCGAGCACTGGAAGACCGAGGCCGGGCAGAAGCTGATCGGGATGCTGCCGCGACGCCGGGTCGGCAAGCCCGAAGACCTCGACGGCCTGCTCGTGCTGCTCGCCTCCGACCGCTCGGGCTTCGTCAACGGCGCGGTCATCGCCGCCGACGACGGATTCGGCGTCTGAGTCCCGGGCGTCACCGGCGCAATCGTCGCTCGACGCTCTCCCGGATGTGGCGCACGCCGAGCGCGACCGCGATCGCGACCGGCACCACGGCAATGCCGGTCGCCACTTCGACGTCGACGCCGATGCCGCCCGCTTTCGCCGCCACCAGCAGGTAGTGCACGATGCCCACCGCGTAATAGGTGATCGCGGCCACCGACAGGCCTTCGACGGTCTGCTGCAGCTTCAGCTGCAGCTCGGCGCGCTGGTTCATCGCCGACAGCAGCTGCTGGTTGTGCCGTTCGCGCTCGATGTCCACGCGCGTGCGCAGCAGCGCGCTCGCGCGTTCGATGCGCTCGGCGGCCGAATCGATGCGTCGGCCGACGCTCTCGCAGAAAGCCATCGCCGGATCGAAGCGTCGTTCGAGGAAGGCGATCGGCGTCTGCAGCGGCGAAATGCGCCCGACGCGCAGATCCCGGCCGCGCTGTCGCACGATCGCGTGGTAGGCGCGCGCGGCGCCGAAGCGAAAGCCCACGGTGGCCGACAGCCGTTCGACGGTGGCGGCCAGGCGGGTCACTTCCTGCAGCAGCTCGGGCTCTTCGCTGGCAGGCGCGCCTTCCAGGCGCGCGACCAGCGCGCCGAGCGCCCGCTCGGCCGCATCGAGTTCGACGGCCGTCTCGCGCGCGAGCGGGAACGCGAGCATCGCCATCATCCGGTAGACCTCGATCTCGACGAGGCGCTGCACTTCGCGCCCGGTGCGCTTCGCGTCCATCGACGCGTCGAGCAGCAGCATGCGCACGAAGCCGTCCTCGTGCATGCGGAAGTCGGTGTAGACGCGCGCCTCGCCGTCGGCGATGGTCGCGCCGCACAGCTCGTTGCCGTCGAAGTCGCGCGCGAGCGCGTCCTCGTCTTCGGCGCGCTGCGGGCCGGCATCGCGCGCCGGCAGCAGTGCGAGGTGAACCGCGGCGATGCGCTCGCCGGGCAGCGACGCGAGCCAGCCCGGCGGCAATTCGTCGAGCGCCGTCGTGCCGAAGGGATCGCCCGGCTCGCAGCCGTTCGCATCGATCGTGTAGCCGTCGAATTCGCCGTGCCGTTCGCGCTTCAGCCGGAACGCGCCGAAATCGGCCAGGAAGTGCGTCTCCCCGGGAGAAGGCGAGGGCAGCCCGTGCGCGGCGCACAGCGCGGCGAGCGGGTCGGCCGGCCTCGGCGTCTCGCTCTCGCCGCCGTTTCCGGACCCGGCCGGTCGCGGACGCAGCAGCGCGATGTGCGACACTCGATGAGGCGGCGCGATCGCCTGTCGCGGGCGGGCGTGGATCTCGTCGTGCAGCGCCTGGCGATCGGGGTGCTCGATCATGCTCCGCGCCGCCGCGGCGGGGGCGCCTTCGGCGCGAGACGCCGGAAGGCGAACCGGGAGGGACCGTTGAGCGACCGCATTCTCGTATTCGAGCTGGGGATTCCGATCCGCTGGGGCGACATGGACGCGATGGGCCACGTCAATAATACGGTCTATTTCCGCTACATGGAGCAGGTGCGGATCAGCTGGTTCGACTCGCTCGGATTCCGCCCGGAGCCGAGCGGGGAAGGCCCGCTGATCGTCAACGCCAGCTGCACCTTCGCCCGCGAACTGCGCTATCCGGGCACCGTGATCTGCCGGCAGTACGTCGGTGCGATCGGCCGCTCCAGCGTCGAGACGTACATCGACATGCTGCGCAGCGACGATCCCGACACGATCTACGCGAGCGGAGCCGCGAAGGTCGTCTGGGTGGACTACGCGAAGAAGAAGTCGGCGCCGCTGCCCGAGGCCGCGCGCGCCGTCATGACGAAAGCCCTGGCGCGCTGACCCGCGCCGCGTTCAGGCGAACGCGGAGACGTCCACCGGGCAGCCGGTTTTCGCGACGATCTCGTCGGCGCCGACCTCCGGCGCCAGCTCGACGAGCTTCAGGCCCTTCTCGCCGACCTCGAGCACGCCCAGGTCGGTGATGATCAGGTTCACGACGCCCACGCCAGTGAGCGGCAGCGTGCATTCCGGCAGGATCTTCTGCTCCTCGCTGCCGTCCTTCTTCTTCGCCGTGTGCTCCATCAGCACGATGACGCGCCCGACGCCGGCGACGAGGTCCATGGCGCCGCCCATTCCCTTGACCATCTTGCCGGGGATCATCCAGTTGGCGAGGTCGCCGTGCTCGCTGACCTGCATCGCGCCCAGGATCGCCAGGTCGATCTTTCCGCCGCGGATCATCGCGAAGGAATCGGCCGACGAGAAGATCGACGAGCCGGGCAGCGTCGTCACCGTCTGCTTGCCGGCGTTGATCAGGTCGGGATCGACTTCGTCGTCGGTGGGAAAGGGGCCGATGCCGAGCAGTCCGTTCTCCGATTGCAGCCACACTTCGGTGCCATGCGGAACGTGGTTGGCGACCAGCGTGGGCAGTCCGATTCCGAGATTCACGTAGAAGCCGTCGCGCAGCTCCTTCGCAGCGCGCGTCGCCATCTGGTTGCGGGTCCAGGCCATGTTCGTTGCTCCTGCCTTCAGCGCGCGCGCGTGGTGCGCTGCTCGATGCGCTTCTCGGGCGTGGGGTTGTGGACGATGCGGTGCACGTAGATGCCGGGCAGGTGCACGTGGTCGGGATCGATCTCGCCGGTGGGCACGATGATCTCGACTTCCGCGATCGTCGCGCGGCCGGCCATCGCGGCGTTCGGATTGAAGTTGCGCGCGGTGCGGCGGAACACGAGGTTGCCCGAGCGATCGGCCATCCACGCCTTCACCAGCGCCACGTCGGGAACGAGCGAGCGTTCCATCACGTAGGTGTGGCCGTCGAACTCGCGCGTTTCCTTGCCTTCGGCGACGATCGTGCCCACGCCGGTGCGCGTGAAGAAGGCGGGTATGCCGGCGCCGCCCGCGCGCAGCTTCTCGGCGAGCGTGCCCTGCGGCGTGAACTCGAGCTCCAGCTCGCCGGCCAGGTACTGGCGCTCGAACTCCTTGTTCTCGCCGACGTAGGACGCGATCATCTTGCGGATCTGGCGCGTCTGCAGCAGCAGGCCCAGGCCGAATCCGTCGACGCCCGCGTTGTTCGAAACGCAGGTGAGATTGCGCACGCCCGAATCGCGCAACGCCGCGATCAGCGCTTCCGGGATGCCGCACAGCCCGAAGCCGCCCACGGCGATCATCTGCCCGTCGGCGACGACGCCGTCGAGCGCCTCGGCTGCGCTGGAGTAGACCTTGCTGCTCATTCCTTATCCTCGCTCTCGGGACGCCCGGGACCGGCACGGATTATATGCGGCCGCTACAATCGAAGATGCTTCGCCCCTGCGCACGATGACGCATCGCCATGCTCCCGGCGCGGGCGTGTCCTCGCCCCCGCACCCGCACACGCATTCGCACACCCACGCGCCGTCGCGCGCGCTCGGCTGGTCGCTGGCGATCGTGCTGGCTTTCGCGCTGCTCGAGATGGTCGTGGGAATCGTCAGCGGCTCGCTGGCGCTCGCCTCCGACGGCGTGCACATGCTCACCGACGCGGCCGCGCTCGGCCTGGCCGTGGGCGCGCAGCGCTTCGCGCGCCGCGAGGCCGGCCCGCGGATGAGCTTCGGCTACGGGCGCGCCGAGACGCTCGCTGCATTGACGAACGGCATCTTCTACGTCGGCGTGCTCGTGTTCATCGTGGTCGAGGCGATCGGCCGCCTGCACGACACGCCGCCGATCGACGTTCGCTACGCGCTGCCGGTCGCGGTGGCCGGCCTGCTGGTGAACGCCGGCGTGTGGCGGTTGCTGCACGGCGAGCGGCACGAGCTGAACACGCGCTCGGCGCTGCTGCACGTGATCGGCGATTTCGCCGGGTCGCTGATCGCGATCGTCGCGCTCGGCACCGTCTGGCTCACCGGCTGGACGCTGATCGACCCGATCCTCACGCTGGCGATCTGCGCGCTGCTGCTCGTGGCCACGATACGGCTGCTGCGCGACAGCGTGCGGGTGCTGATGAACGCGGTGCCCGAGGGCGTGGACATCGATGCCGTGGAGCGCTCGCTGCTGGAAACGCGCGGCGTGCGCTGGGTGCGCGACCTGCATCTGTGGTCGCTCGGCGACGGCAGCCCGGCGATGTCGGCGCACGTGGCCATCGACGAGATGGCCGAGTGGCCGGCGATCCTGGCCGACCTCCGCGCGACGATGGACGAAGGCCACGGCATCCGGCACCTGACGCTGCAGCCCGAGACGATGCACGAGGAGGAACTGTTGCTGCGCCAGGAAGCGCAATGCCGCCGGCGCGCCTGACGCTCGCCCCCGGGCTCCGCCGCGGCTTCGCGCAGGCTTCGCCGGGATCTCCCCCGGCCGACGGCAATCCCCTGTTGCCGGCTTGTATAATCGCGCTTTCCGGCCGAGCCACATGACCAAATTCGTATTCGTCACCGGCGGCGTCGTTTCGTCGCTCGGCAAGGGCATCGCGGCGGCCTCCATCGGCGCGCTGCTCGAGTCCCGCGGCCTGCGCGTCACGCTGCTCAAGCTCGATCCCTACATCAACGTCGACCCCGGAACGATGAGCCCGTTCCAGCACGGGGAGGTGTTCGTCACCGAAGACGGCGCCGAGACGGACCTGGATCTCGGCCATTACGAACGCTTCGTGTCGGCGCCGATGCGGCGCACGAACAACTTCACCACCGGCCAGATCTACGACTCGGTCATCCGCAAGGAGCGCCGCGGCGAGTACCTCGGCCGCACGGTGCAGGTCATCCCGCACATCACCAACGAGATCCAGGCGTTCATCGAGCGCGGCGCGCACGTGGGCGCGCCCGACTCGCCGCAGGTGGCGATCGTCGAGATCGGCGGCACGGTGGGCGACATCGAATCGCTGCCCTTCCTCGAGGCGGTGCGCCAGATGAGCCTGAAGCTCGGGCGCGGCAACGCCTGCTTCGTGCACCTCACGCTGGTGCCGTTCATCCCGTCGGCGGGCGAGCTGAAGACCAAGCCCACGCAGCACTCGGTGCAGAAGCTGCGCGAAATCGGGATCCAGGCCGACATGCTGATGTGCCGGGCCGACCGGCGCATCCCCGACGAGGAGCGCGCGAAGATCTCGCTCTTCTCCAACGTGCAGCTCGATTCGGTCATCTCCGTGCAGGACGCCGACTCGATCTACAAGATCCCGCGCATGCTGCACGAGCAGGGCGTCGACCGCACGATCTGCGAGATCCTGCGGCTCGACACGCGCCCGGCCGACCTCGGCGACTGGGATCGCCTCGTGCACCGGCTCGAGCATCCGAAGCGCGAAGTGCGCATCGCGATGGTCGGCAAGTACGTCGACCTCACCGAGTCGTACAAGTCGCTGAGCGAGGCGCTCATCCACGCCGGCATCCACACGGAGAGCCGCATCGCGATCGACTACATCGATTCGGAGCGCATCGAGACCGACGGCACGTCGATGCTCGAGGGTTTCGATGCGATCCTGGTGCCGGGCGGCTTCGGCCGGCGCGGCGTCGAGGGCAAGATCCAGGCGATCCGCCATGCGCGCGAGAACGGCGTGCCCTATCTCGGCATCTGCCTGGGCATGCAGCTGGCCGTCATCGAGTTCGCGCGCCACGTCTGCGGCCTGGCGGGCGCCAACAGCACCGAGTTCGATCCCGACACGCCGCATCCGGTGATCGGCCTGATCACCGAGTGGCACGACCGCGAAGGCCGCATCGAGAAGCGCGACCTGCGCTCCGACCTCGGCGGGACGATGCGCCTGGGCGCGCAGCGCTGCCCGATCGTTCCCGGCACGATCGCCGCCTCGGTCTACGGCGAATCGGTCAACGAGCGCCACCGGCATCGCTACGAGGTCAACAACGGCTACGTCGAGCGCCTGCAGGCCGCCGGGCTCGTCGTCTCGGCCCGCACGCCCGCCGAGTCGCTCACCGAGATCGTCGAGATGCCGCGCAGCGGCGCGCTCGCGCATCCGTGGTTCGTCGGCGTGCAGTTCCACCCCGAGTTCACCTCCACGCCGCGCGACGGCCATCCGTTGTTCCGCGCCTACGTCGAGGCGGCCGCCGAGCGTGCCCGCCAGCGGCGGGTGCGCGAGGAACCGGCGGTGATGCGGCTGGCATGAGGGCGAGCGGCTCGATGCGCCTGTGCGGATTCGAAGTCGGCCTGGACCGGCCGCTGTTCCTCATCGCCGGCCCGTGCGCGATCGAGTCGCGCGAACTCGCGCTCGACACCGCGGGGCGGCTGAAGGAGATCGCGTCCACGCTCGGCGTGCCGTTCATCTACAAGTCTTCCTTCGACAAGGCCAATCGCAGCTCGGGCACGTCCTTCCGCGGCCCCGGCATGGACGAAGGGCTGAAGATCCTCGACGAAGTGCGTCGCACGATCGGCGTCCCGGTGCTCACCGACGTGCACGAGATCGACCAGATCGCGCCGGTGGCGGCGGTCGTCGACGTGCTGCAGACGCCGGCCTTCCTCGTTCGCCAGACCGACTTCATCCGCGCGGTCGCCTCGGCCGGTCGGCCGGTGAACATCAAGAAGGGGCAGTTCCTCGCGCCGCACGACATGAAGAACGTCGTCGACAAGGCGCGTGCCGCGGCGATCGAGGCGGGCGGCGACGGCGAGAACATCCTCGTCTGCGAGCGCGGCGCCTCCTTCGGCTACAACAACCTGGTCTCCGACATGCGCTCGCTCGCGATCATGCGCGAGACCGGCTGCCCGGTCGTGTTCGACGCGACGCATTCGGTGCAGCTGCCGGGCGGGCAGGGCACCTCGTCGGGCGGGCAACGCGAGTTCGTTCCGGTGCTCGCGCGCGCGGCGGTGGCCGCCGGCATCGCGGGCATCTTCATGGAAACGCACCCCGACCCCGCGCGGGCGCTGTCCGACGGACCGAACGCCTGGCCGCTGCAGCGCATGGCGGAACTGCTCGCCACGCTGCAGGCTGTCGACGCGCTGGTCAAGCGCGACGGCTTTCCCGAACAGACGCTCTCCGCTCCCGGCTGAGCGCATTCGACCCCAGGAGGAGTCTCGATGCCCGCCTACGTGATCGCCGACGTGAAGGTCAGCGACCCCGAGCGATACAAGGAATACATGGCGTTGTCGCCCGCGGCGATCGAGGCCGCCGGCGGCCGCTTCCTCGTGCGCGGGGGCGCGCACGAGGTGCTCGAAGGCAACTGGCAGCCGTCGCGCCTGGTGATGGCCGAGTTCCCCGACATGGCCGCGGCGCGCGCGTTCTACGATTCTGCGCAGTACCGTGCGGCGCGCGCGAAGCGGGCCGGCGCGACCGAATACTTCCACATGGTCGTCGTGCAGGGAGCCGAGCCGAAATGAGTGCGATCGTCGACATCATCGGACGCGAGATCCTCGATTCGCGCGGCAATCCCACGGTCGAGTGCGACGTGCTGCTGGAAACCGGCGTCATGGGCCGCGCGGCGGTGCCGTCGGGCGCCTCCACCGGCTCGCGCGAGGCGATCGAGCTGCGCGACGGCGACAAGGCGCGCTACCTGGGCAAGGGCGTGCTCGAGGCGGTCGAGCACATCAACACCGAGATCTCCGAGTCGATCATGGGTCTGGACGCCACCGAGCAGGCGTACATCGACCGCACGCTGATCGAGCTGGACGGCACCGAGAACAAGTCGAGGCTGGGCGCCAACGCGATGCTCGCCGTGTCGATGGCGGTGGCCAAGGCCGCGGCCGACGATTCCGGCTTGCCGCTGTATCGCTATTTCGGCGGCTCGGGCGCGATGGCGCTGCCGGTGCCGATGATGAACGTCATCAATGGCGGCGCGCACGCGAACAACAACCTCGACCTGCAGGAATTCATGATCGTGCCGCTCGGCGCGCCGACGCTGCGCGAGGCGCTGCGCTACGGGGCCGAGGTCTTCCATTCGCTGAAGAAGCTCCTGCACGACCGCGCGATGTCCACGGCGGTGGGTGACGAAGGCGGCTTCGCGCCGAGCGTGAAGAACCACGAGGCGGCGATCCAGCTCGTGCTCGAGGCGATCGAGGCGGCCGGCTACGAGCCGGGCAGGCAGGTGGCGCTCGCGCTCGACTGCGCGGCCTCCGAATTCTTTCGCGACGGGCGCTACCACCTGGCCGGCGAAGGCCTCACGCTGAGCGCGAACGATTTCGCCAACCTGCTGTCCACCTGGTGCGACCGCTACCCGATCGTCTCGATCGAGGACGGCATGGCCGAGGACGACTGGGAGGGGTGGAAGCTGCTCACCGACGTGCTCGGCGATCGCGTGCAGCTGGTCGGCGACGATCTCTTCGTCACCAACACGAAGCTCCTGCAGCGCGGCATCGACGAGGGCATCGCCAACTCGATCCTGGTGAAGATCAACCAGATCGGCACGCTCACCGAGACCTTCTCGGCGATCGAGCTGGCCAAGCGCTACAACTACACGGCCGTCATCTCGCATCGCTCGGGCGAGACCGAGGACACGACGATCGCCGACATCGCGGTGGCGACCAATGCGTTGCAGATCAAGACCGGTTCGATGAGCCGCACCGATCGTGTCGCGAAATACAACCAGTTGCTGCGCATCGAGGAAGATCTCGGCGACGTCGCCACCTATCCGGGGCGCTCGGCGTTCTACAATCTGCGCTGACGCGCCGCGGTCGCGCGTCCGGCCGGCGCGCGATCGGGCGCGCCGGTAGCGTTTCCCGAGGAATTGCCCCCCGGTGCGCACGCTCGGCATCGTTCTCGCCTGCCTGCTCGCGCTGATCCAGTACCCGCTCTGGCTCGGCAAGGGCGGCTGGCTGCGCGTCTGGGAGCTGGATCGCCAGCTCGAGGCCCAGCAGGCGACGAACGCGCGCATGGCATCGCGGAACGACGCGCTCGAAGCCGAGGTGGCCGATCTGCGCGCGGGCAAGCAGGCGCTCGAGGAGCGCGCGCGCTACGACCTCGGCATGATCAAGCCGGGCGAGCTGTTCGTGCAGATCAACGAGGCGCCGGCGAGCCGCCCGGCGCCGGTGCCCGACGGGCAGGTGCGCACGGCGGCGGTGGACGGCGTTCCGCGGCGATAGTTCTTCTTTGCTTGCGGAGGTCCGGCGGCACGTCGAGGTGAGGGTGCCCGCGCGGGGCCTCCGACGAAGCCGCCCCTTCGGGGTCCCCTGCGCTGCTCGCCATCGCGGGCGGCTGCGCAACTCGCCCTCATCGCTGCGGCCCCTTCGGGGCCTTGCGCTTCGGAGCTCGAACAGTGCTCGCCGA
>QEVN01000180.1 GCA_003576795.1 Burkholderiales bacterium | reverse complement strand
CGACCAGCGGCACGCCGTGCGCATGCGCGACGTCGGCCACCGCCGCGATGTCGAGCACCTGCAGGCTCGGGTTGCCCAGCGTTTCGGCGAACACCGCGCGCGTGGTCGGCCGCATCGCCTCGGCGAAGGCCTCGGGTCTCGTCGGATCGACGAAGCTCGTCTCGATGCCGAAGCGGCGCAGGTTGACCGCGAGCATCGTCACCGTGCCGCCGTACAGCGCGCTCGCCGCCACCACGTGATCGCCCTGCTGCAGCATCGTCGTGAGCGCGAGCGCTTCGGCGGCCATGCCGCTGGCGGCCGCCACCGCCGCGCGCCCGCCTTCGAGCGCGGCGACGCGTTCCTCCAATGCCGCCACCGTGGGGTTCGACAGCCGCGAGTAGACGTTGCCGAAGGTCTGCAGGTTGAACAGCGACGCCGCATGGTCGGCGCTGTCGAAGACGTAGCTGGTCGTCTGGTAGATCGGCAGCGCGCGCGAACCGGTCGCCGCATCGGGAATCTGCCCGGCGTGGATCGCCAGCGTCTCGGGGTGGAAGCGTCGGTCGCCCATCGATGGCCTCGCCTTTCGGGTCGCTTGCGCGGGTCGCTCGGTCGCGTCGTTCGCTCGGCCCGTCAGAGCGGCCGGTGCGCCGAGATCACGCCGGTGTTCACGCCGGCCCAGTGCAGGCCGCCGAACAGGCGCGCGTGCTCGATCTTCACGCAGCGGTCCAGCGCGCGCGTCGGCCTCGACGTTGCGCACGCCGAGCTGCTGCCACAGGCACTTCGCGCCGATCGCGATCGCGTCCTCGGCGATCGGCCCGACGTCGGCGGTGCGTCGGAACACGTCGACCATGTCGACCGGGTGCGGTATGTCCCGCAGCGACGCATGGCAGCGCTCGCCGAGCACCTCGTCGTAGCGGGGGTTCACCGGAACGATCCGGTAGCCGTGTTCCTGCAGGTACTTCGCGGCGAAGAAGCTCGGCCGATGCCATTCGGCCGACAGGCCGACGACGGCGATCGTCCGGCACGACTTCAGGATCCGGCGCAGCGTCGGGATGTCGTCGTTCACGTCATGTGCCTCCGGCGACGAATGTAGCGCATCCGCGAGCGGCCGCCGGCCGCGGCTGAGACAATCCGTCCCCATGCAACGCCGCTACGCGTTCCCGATCGCCCTGCGGGTCGGCGTCAATCGCTGGGACCTGCTCGCCGCAGCGCTCGCGCTGGGCGCCGTCGCGTTCGTCGTCGCCGCGATGCAGCCGATGCGCGCGCCGCTCGCCGCGCTCGAGGCGGCGCCGGTGTCGCTGGACATCGCGAACCTGCCCGTCTATGCGCTGCGCACCACTTTCCGGATGTTCGCGGCGCTCGCGCTGTCGCTGGTCTTCGCGCTCGCCGTCGGCACCCTCGCCGCGCGCAACCTGCGGGCGCGCGCGATCGTGCTGCCGCTGCTGGACGTCGCGCAGTCGGTGCCGGTGCTCGGCTACCTGTCGTTCACCGTGGTCGTCTTCCTGCGCCTGTTCCCCGGCTCGGTGCTCGGCGCCGAGCTGGCCGCGATCTTCGCGATCTTCACCAGCCAGGTGTGGAACGTCACGTTCAGCTTCTACCAGTCGCTGCGAACCGTGCCGGGCGAACTGCAGGACGCGGCGCGCTCGATGCGCATGTCGGCCTGGCAGCGCTTCTGGCACCTGGACGTGCCCTTCGCCACGCCGGGACTGGTGTGGAACCTGATGGTCTCGATGTCGGGCGGCTGGTTCTTCGTCGTCGCCTCCGAAGCGATCTCGGTCGGCCCGTGGACGATCCCCCTGCCCGGCATCGGCTCCTACGTTGCGCTGGCGATCGCCGAACGCGACCTCGCAGCCGTGGGATGGGCGCTGGCGACGATGCTGGTCGTCATCGCGCTGTACGACGTCTTCGTCTTCCGTCCGCTCGTCGCCTGGTCCGACCAGTTCCGCCTGGGCGCGGCACGCACGGGCGAGGCGCCGCGCAGCTGGGTATTGTCGGTATGGCGGCGTACGCAGGCGCTGCGCACGCTCGATGCGCGTGCGCGCGCGCTGCTGCGCCATGCGACGCTGCATCGCGCGCCGGTCGCCGCGCTCGCGCGCCGCGCGCGGGTGCGCGAGCTGTCTCGCCGGTTCTCCGCCCCGTGGGTCGGCGCGCTCGCCTGGTGGACCGTGCTGGCGGCGCTCGCCGCCGCCTCGATCGGCTACGGCTGGCATTTCCTCGCGGGCATCGGCGTGCGCGAATGGCTGCAGGTATTCCTGCTCGGCTGCGCGACGCTCATGCGGGTGATCGCGCTCACGCTGCTGGCCTCGCTCGTCTGGATCCCGATCGGCGTGGCGATCGGGCTGCGGCCGCGCTGGACCGCGCGCGTGCAGCCGCTCGTGCAGTTCCTCGCCGCGGTGCCGGCCAACCTGTTCTTTCCGCTGGCCGTCTTCGTGATCGTGCGCTGGCAGCTCGATCCCGACATCTGGCTCAGCCCGCTGATCGTGCTCGGCGCGCAGTGGTACATCCTGTTCAACGCGATCGCCGGCGCCAGCGCGATCCCGCAGGACCTGCTCGAGATCGCCCGCAGCCTGCACGTGCGCCGCTGGCTGCGCTGGCGCGAGGTGCTGCTGCCCGGCGTTGCGCCGTACGCGGTCACCGGCGCGCTCACCGCATGGGGCGGCGCATGGAACGCGACGATCGTCGCCGAGGCGGTCCACTGGGGCGACCAGAGGCTGCTCGCGCACGGACTGGGCGCCTACATCACGGTGCAGACCGAAGCCGGCGACTACGCACGCATTGCGCTCGGCGTCGCCACGATGGCGGCCTTCGTCGTCACCTTCAACCGACTGCTCTGGCGTCCGCTGTACGACGCGATGGAACGTCGCTTCCGACTCGGCTGAGAACTTCGATGTCCGACGAACCGCTGCTGCGCGTCGAGAAGCTGTGCAAGCGCTTTCCGAAGGCCTCCGGAGAGGTGCTCGTGCTCGACCGGATCGAGCTCGAGGTGCGCGCCGGCGAGATCGTCGGCCTTCTCGGTCGCTCCGGCTCGGGCAAGTCGACGCTGCTGAGGAGCATCGCCGGACTCGTGCAGCCGAGCAGCGGCAGCGTCGTCTTCGAAGGGCAGCCGGTGCGCGGCCCGGTGCACGGCGTCGCGATGGTCTTCCAGGGCTTCGCCCTCTTCCCCTGGCTCACCGTGCTCGAGAACGTCACGCTCGGGCTGCGCGCGCTGGGCGTCGACACCGAGACGGCGCGCCGGCGCGCCCTCGCCGCGATCGATCTGATCGGTCTCGACGGCTTCGAGAGCGCGTATCCGCGCGAACTCTCCGGCGGCATGCAGCAACGTGTCGGCTTCGCTCGCGCGCTCGTCGTCGAGCCGAAGCTGCTGCTGATGGACGAGCCCTTCTCCGCGCTCGACGTGCTCACCGCCGAGACGCTGCGCACCGACTTCCTCGACCTGTGGACCGAACGACGGCTCGACATCCTCGCCGTCGTGCTCGTCACGCACAACATCGAGGAAGCGGTGTTCCTGTGCGACCGCGTCGTCGTGCTGGCGCCGAATCCGGGGCGCGTCGCCGCGGGGATCACGATCGAACTGCCGCATCCGCGAGACCGGCTGTCGGCCGCCTTCCGCCAGGCGGTCGAAGACGTCTACGCGCTGCTCACCGAACGCGCACCGGCGCCCGCGCGCGGAGTGGAGGCGCCGATCGCGCGCCACATCCGCCGCGTGTCGGTGAACCTGATCGCCGGCCTGGTCGAGACGGTCGCCGCGCCCCCGTACGACGGCGCGGCCGACCTGCCGGTCGTCGCGCACACGCTGCACCTGGAACTGGACGAACTGCTGCCGGTGGCCGAAGCGCTGCACCTGCTCGGACTGGCGGAAGTCGCGCACGGTGACGTCGTGCTCACCGACGCGGGACGCGCCTACGCCCACGACGACACGCAGCAGCGCAAGCGCCTGTTCTGCGAGCAGGCGTTGCGCGTTCCGCTGATCGCGCACATCCGCGACGTGCTGCACGCGCGTCCGAACGGCCGCGCGCCGCGCCTGCGCTTCGAAACCGAGCTGGAGGACCACCTCACCGAGCAGTACGCGCGCGAGACGCTCGACGCGGCGATCGAATGGGGCCGCTATGCCGAGCTGTACGAATACGACGACGTCTCGCGCGAACTGCTGCTCGAGCAGCCGCAGACGGCGGCGCCGGCGTCCGCTGCCGACGGATCTGCTCAGGCCACCGACAGATAGCGCTGCACGTCGGGGTCGTCGGCCATGCGTCGGGCGCTGCCCTCGTAGACGATGCGCCCCTTCTGCAGGATGTAGCCGCGCTGCGCGTGCCGCAGTGCGAAGCGCACGCTCTGGTCGGTGAAGAGGATCGTCGTCGTCTCGGCCAGCCGATCGATCAGCGCGCCGATCTGCTGGACGATCACCGGCGCCAGTCCCTCGTTCGGCTCGTCGAGCAGCAGCAGCCGCGGCTCTCCCGCCAGCGCGCGCGCGATCGCGAGCATCTGCTGCTGGCCGCCCGACAGCGTCGCGCCGTCCTGCGCGCGCACCTCGGCGAGCATCGGGAACTCGTCGAAGATGCGTTCGACCGGCCAGCGCCGCTCGCGCTGCGGGCGCGCGGGCGCCGCCACCTCGAGGTTCTCGGCGACGGTAAGCCCGGCGAAGATGCGCCGGTCCTCGGGAACGAGCGCCAGGCCACGGCGCGCGATGCGATGCGCCGGCAGGCGCTGGATCTCCTCGCCCTCGAAGCGCACGGTGCCGCTTCGCGACGGCGTCAGTCCGACGATGCCGTTCAGCGTCGTACTCTTGCCCGCGCCGTTGCGTCCGAGCAGGCAGACGACCTCGCCGGCGTCTACGCGCAGGCTCACGCCCTGCAGCGCGTGGCTCTCGCCGTAGTAGGTGTGCAGCTCCTCGACGACGAGCATCAGTGCCTCCGCCACGCGCGCAAACTCGTCGACCGGGAACTGCAGTCGGCGCGTGCGCGAGCGAGAGCGGCGCACGC
>QEVN01000179.1 GCA_003576795.1 Burkholderiales bacterium | reverse complement strand
TCTCCGACGAGTTCGGCGTGGCGCGCCACCTGGTGAACCTGGAGGTGGTCAACACCTACGAGGGCACGCACGACATCCACGCCCTGATCCTCGGCCGGGTGATCACCGGCATCGCTGCGTTCTCGAACTAGCCATCCAGCCAACCGGAGTACGGCGATGAGCGAGTCGATCGCGGACGACACCCGGCGCGAAGCGCCGGCCTCCGGGCGACGCGCGCCCGCGCTGCAGGGCCTGCGCGTGCTCGATCTCTCGCGCGTGCTGGCCGGGCCGTGGGCGAGCCAGCTTCTCGCCGATCTCGGTGCCGACGTCGTCAAGGTCGAGCGTCCGGGCGCGGGCGACGACACGCGAGCGTGGGGACCGCCGTGGCTGAAGGACGAGGCCGGTCGCGACACGGCGGAGTCGGCGTACTTCCTGTGCGCCAACCGGAACAAGCGCTCGGTGACGATCGACCTCGCGGCCCCGGAAGGTCGCGAGCTCGTGCGGCGACTGGCGCGCAGCGCCGACGTGCTGATCGAGAACTTCAAGCTCGGCGGGCTCGCGCAGTACGGGCTCGACTACGCGAGCCTGGCGCCGGCGAACCCGCGCCTCGTCTACTGCTCGATCACCGGCTTCGGGCAGGACGGTCCGTATGCCGCACGCGCCGGCTACGACTTCCTGATCCAGGGAATGGGCGGGCTGATGAGCATCACCGGCCGCGCCGACGACGAGGAAGGGGCGGGGCCGCAGAAGGTCGGCGTCGCGCTCACCGACATCACCACGGGGCTCTACGCGACGATCGCCGTGCTCGCCGCACTGGCCGAGCGCGCGCGCTCGGGGCGCGGACAGCACATCGACCTCGCGCTGCTCGACGTGCAGGTCGCCTGCCTGGCCAACCAGGCGTCGAGCTACCTCGCCGGCGGCGTCGTGCCGCGTCGCATGGGCAACGCGCACCCGAACATCGTTCCGTACCAGGATTTCCCCACCGCCGACGGCGACATGATCCTCGCGATCGGCAACGACGGACAGTTCGCCCGCTTCTGCGCGATCGCCGGGCACCCGGAGTGGGCCACCGATCCGCGCTTCGCCACCAACCCGCAGCGCGTCGCGCACCGCGGCGAGCTGATTCCGCTGCTGCGCCGGACCACCGTGCTGCGCACCACGCGCGACTGGATCGCCGCGCTCGAGGCGCAGGCGGTCCCCTGCGGCCCGATCAACCGCATCGACCAGGTCTTCGACGACCCGCAGGTGCGCGCGCGCGGGCTGCGCATCGAGCTCGATCACCCGCTGGCCGGCGTCGCGCCGCTGGTGGCCAACCCGATCCGGCTCTCCGATTCTCCGATCGTGCATCGCCATGCGCCGCCGCTGCTCGGGGAGCACACCGACGAGGTGCTGCGCGGCTGGCTCGATCTCGACGCCGCGCAACTCGACGAGCTGCGCTCGCGCGGCGTCGTCTGAGCGACATCGCGTCGTCAGGAGGAAAGCGCATGCATCGCAATTTCATCGGCGGCGAGTGGGTCGAAGGGATCGACGTCCGCCGCAACGTCAATCCTTCCGATCTCGACGACTGCGTCGGCGAGTACGCGCATGCCGATGCGAAGCAGGCCGGGCAGGCGATCGCCGCCGCCCGCGCTGCCGCGCACGGCTGGGCGCGCGGATCGCTGCAGGCGCGTGCCGATGCGCTCGAGGCGATCGCCGCCGAACTGCTCGCGCGCAGGCAGGAGCTGGGCGACCTGCTCGCGCGCGAGGAAGGCAAGACGCTGCCCGAGGCGATCGGCGAAGTCGCGCGCGCGGGCCACATCTTCCGCTTCTTCGCCGGCGAGGTGGTGCGCGCCGGCGGCGAGCACCTGCCCTCGGTGCGACCCGGCGTGGAGGTCGACGTCACCCGCGAGCCGGTCGGCGTGGTCGGCATCATCACGCCGTGGAACTTCCCGATCGCGATCCCCGCATGGAAGATCGCGCCGGCGCTCGCCTGGGGCAACTGCGTGGTGTTCAAGCCGGCCGACCTGGTGCCGGGCTCGGCCTGGGCGCTCGCCGAGATCATCAGCCGCGCGGGCCTGCCGCCGGGCGTCTTCAATCTCGTGATGGGATCGGGCCGGCAGGTCGGCGAAGCGATGCTGGCCAGTCGCGACGTCGACGCGATCACCTTCACCGGTTCGGTGAGCACCGGCCGGCGCGTGCTCGAAGCCGCCGCCGCGCGTTTCGCGAAGGTGCAGCTCGAGATGGGCGGAAAGAACCCGCTCGTCGTTCTCGACGACGCCGATCTGGGGCGCGCCGTCGACTGCGCGGTGCAGGGCGCGTTCCACTCCACCGGCCAGCGATGCACGGCGTCGAGCCGCTTCATCGTGCAGAAGGGCATCCTGCCGCGCTTCGTCGACGCGGTGCGCGAGCGCATGACGCGATTGAAGGTCGACGACGCGCGCGCGGCCGGCACCGACATCGGCCCGGTGGTCGACGACGCGCAGCTCGCGCAGAACCGGTCGTACGTCGAGATCGGCGTCGACGAGGGTGCGCGGCTCGTGCAGGGCGGAACGAGCATCGAGCGCGCGCGGTGCGGGCACTACTTCGCGCCGGCGCTGTTCACCGACGCCGGGCCGGCGATGCGCATCGCACGCGAGGAGATCTTCGGACCGGTGGCCTGCGTGATCGCCGCCGACGACCTGGACCACGCGCTGGCGCTCGCCAACGACACCGAGTTCGGCCTGTCGGCCGGCATCTGCACGAGCTCGCTCGCTTCGGCGACGCGCTTCAGGCGCGAGGCGCAGGCCGGCATGGTGATGGTCAACGTGCCGACCGCGGGCGTCGATTACCACGTGCCCTTCGGCGGGCGCAAGGCGTCGAGCTACGGATCGCGCGAGCAGGGACGGTACG
This sequence comes from Burkholderiales bacterium, assembly GCA_003576795.1. Taxonomy (GTDB): domain Bacteria; phylum Pseudomonadota; class Gammaproteobacteria; order Burkholderiales; family Burkholderiaceae_E; genus Zeimonas. Next base: position 1,402 of record QEVN01000179.1, on the reverse strand, counting down.
CGGCCGAGTTCTTCACCACGGTGAAGACGGCGTACACGGCGGCCTGACCGCGCTGGCGTCCGACGCTCGGGGCCCGTGAACGGGCCCTAGTGCGCCGAGGCAGACGCGCGCACGCGTGCGACGGCCGCCTCGAGGTCGGTCCACGCCGGCTTCGACGGCGCGTAGCGCCGGCGCATCCACGCGGCCAGTTCCGCCACCTGGCGATCGTCGAGCGCATCGGCGAAGCCCTGCATGAAGCCGATCGCGTGCGTGGCGGGCGTGCGGATGCCTTCGAGGATCACGCGCAGCAGATTGTCCGGACGGTCGCTGTGCAGGTTGCTGTTCAGCGCGAGCGGCACGTTCGCGCCGAGCAGGCGGGGCCCGTCGCCGTCGTGGTGGCAGGCGCCGCAGGCCGCGGAGAACATTCGCGAGGCGTTCGACGGCATGGCGGCCGATGCGCGGGCCTCGAGCACCGCGGTCTGCGCCGCGGCCTTCGCCTGCGCCTCGGTGACCGGTGGGTTGAACGACGCGAGATAGTGCGCCATCGCGCGCACGTCCTCGTCGGGAAGCGTCGCGAGCTCGGCGATCACCGGGCCCATCGGCCCGGCCGTCGCCCCGTGCAGCGGGCTGTAGCCGTTGCGCAGGTAGCGGTAGAACTCGTCCTCGGTCCACGGCACCGGCGCGCGGCTGGCCGCGGTCAGCGGCGGCGCTTCCCAGCCTTCGACCATCGCGCCGCCGAGGTACGCGGTTCCGGTTCGCTCCGCGCCCAATGCATTGCGCTCGGTGTGGCACGCGCCGCAGTGCCCCAGGCCGTTGACCAGGTACTCGCCGCGGTTCCACTGCGCCGAGCGCGCCGGGTCGGCCTGCGCCGTGGCGCCGGGCTGCAGGAAGAGCGCATTCCACAGCGCCATCAGCGGCCGCACGCCGTACGGAAACGCGAGCTTCGACGCAGCCACGTCGTTGCGCACGGCAGGCTGGCTCATCAGCCACGCATAGAGGGCGGTCAGGTCCTCGTCGGTGGTGCGCGTGTACGAGGGATAGGGGAACGCCGGATACAGGTGGCGTCCGTCGCGCGCGATTCCCTCGCGCATCGCGCGCTGGAACGCGGGGAGCGACCAGGCGCCGATCCCGGTCTCGACGTCGGGCGTGATGTTGGTCGTGCGGATCGCGCCGAAGGGGGTCGGCATCTCCAGCCCGCCGGCGTTCGGCGCGCCGCCCGGCGCCGTGTGGCAGCCGACGCAGTTGCCGACGGCGGCGAGCTGGCGGCCGCGCTCGATCGTCGCCGCCGTGTACATCGAGACGTCGACGCGCGGGATCGGCGCCATCGCCGCGCGCCAGCCGAGCGCTCCGGCGGCGAAGCCGACCGCGCCGGCGAGCAGCGCGCCGGCAGCGGCCCACCAGCGCTTGCCGCGCGGCCAGCTCG
>QEVN01000178.1 GCA_003576795.1 Burkholderiales bacterium | reverse complement strand
CAGTTCTTCGTGAACGTGGTCGACAACGCGAGCCTGAACCATCCGCAGCCCGACGGCCACGGCTACGCGGTGTTCGGCAAGATCGTGCGCGGCATGGACGTCATCGACAAGATCCGTGCGGTGCCGACCACGTCGGTGGGCCCGTATCGCGACGTGCCGGCCACGCCCGTCGTCATCCAGTCGATGCAGCGCGTAGGCGCCAAGGGTTGAGTTGAAAGCGCCGCTCGTGCGCCCGGCGCCGCGCGGCGAAGCCGACGGCGCCCGATGCTCCGGGCTGCACCGCGCGGGAACGCGATCAGGATGATCGAGATCGGCCGAGATCCCGCCGAGGTCGCGCTGTTCGCCTCGGACATGCACCTGGGCGAGCACGACGAGGCGACCGCGACGCAGTTCCTCGCCGCCTTCGATCGCGTCGCAGTCGCAGCAACGCACGTCTTCCTGCTCGGCGACCTGTTCGAAGCGTGGGCCGGCGACGACCAGCCGGACGCCGTCGCATCGGCGTTCATCGCGCGCCTGGCTGCGCTCGCCCGGCAAGGCGCGACCGTCTTCGTCGTGCGCGGCAATCGCGACTTCCTGCTCGACGTGCCGCTGCCCGGGGCGCCGGGCGTCGCATCGTTCTCGCAACGCAGCGGTGCGACGCTGCTCGACGATCCGAGCCTGGTGCGCCTGTTCGGCCGCACGGTGCTGATCGCGCACGGCGATGCACTGTGCACCGGCGATCTCGACTACCAGCGCGCGCGCGCGATCGTGCGCAGCCGCGAATGGCAAGCCGACTTCCTCGCGCGTCCGCTCGACGAGCGGATGGCCATCGCGCGCCAGTTGCGCGATGAGAGCCGCCGCGTGCAGGCGGCGCGCGCGCTCGAAGGCGGCGAGCCGGGCGACGTCGACGAAGGCGCCGTCGTCGCGGCGCTGCGCGACGCCGATGCGCAGATACTGGTGCACGGGCACACGCACCGGCCCGCGCTTCATCGTCACGAAGTCGACGGCACGATGCGCGAACGCTGGGTGCTGTCCGACTGGCAAGCCGCCCGCGACGGCGAGCCGGCGCGCGGCGACTTCCTGCGCGTCGATCGAGCGGGCTGGCGAACGCTGCGCTGAGAAAGCCCGAGCGCCTGGCGCTATTCGACCATCCGATTCAGCGCGCCGATGTCCAGCGGCTCGCCGTGCTCGCAGACGTCGGCGCCCATGCGCGCCAGGCATGCCTGCAGCTGCTCGATGAGCCGATCCTGCTCGGCCACGTGGTCGATCAGCATGTGCAGCGCCAGCGACAGCGGGTCGTCGCCGCCCTGCGTGACCGCGTAGGCCGAGAAGCCCATCTTCGCCGCCTGCGCTTCCCGGCGCCGGTCGGCGTCCTCGACGATCACCCGCGCCGGAATGCCCAGCGCCGTGGCGCCCGCGGGCACTTCCTTGATGACGACCGAGTTCGAGCCGATGCGCGCGCCGTCGCCCACGGTGAACGGCCCCAGCACCTTCGCGCCGGCGCCGACGATCACCTCGCGCCCGAGCGTGGGATGGCGCTTGCCGCGATTCAGCGAGGTACCGCCGAGCGTGACGCCCTGGTAGATCGTGCAGTCGTCGCCGATCTCGGCCGTCTCGCCGATCACGACGCCCATGCCGTGGTCGATGAACACGCGACGGCCGATGCGCGCACCCGGGTGGATCTCGATGCCGGTGAGCCAGCGCGAGAAATGCGATACGCAGCGGCCGAGCGTGCGAAAACCGGCGTTCCACAGCGCGTGCGCGCCCCGATGCAGCCACAGCGCGTGCACGCCGGGATAGCAGAGCAGCACTTCGAGCGCCGAACGCGCAGCGGGATCCTTCCCCTGCACGGCGGCGATGTCTTCCCGCATTCGCGCGAGCATTTCGCACCCTCTCCGGTGGCTTCGATCCGGTCGCTCGCCTGGGATTCGGCGCGACCGGCAGGCGGGCGCCGGGGCGCGCCGCAAGATCAAGTTTATTCGGAATCGCCCTTTTTCGACGGGGCGGGCGAATATGCGCCGTCGTGCCCGGGCGGCGCATAGGGATTCGTGCAGGCCTTCTCGATCTGCGTGCACACGCCGCGCAACAGCTCCACTTCCTCGACTTCGAGCCGCGTGCGGGAGAACAGCCGGCGCAGCCGCGGCATCAGCTTCTTCGGGTGGCGCGGGTCGAGGAAACCGATGCGGACCAGGGCCCGCTCCAGGTGCGCGTGCAGCGCCTCGACCTGCTCGTGCGCAGCGAAACGCGAGGCCGAAGCGGCGGGCGGCGCAGGCGAGTGCAGGCGTTCGTGCGCGCGCAGGCAATAGGCGACGATCTGCACCGCCTGCGCGAGATTCAGCGACGCGTAGTCGGTGCCGCCGGGAATGCTGCAGACGCGCTGGCACTGCCCGACCGCCTCGATCGACAGGCCGTTGCGCTCGGCTCCGAAGACGAAGGCGATACGCGCCGACGCATCGGCGCTCGCCTCGGCGAACGCGAGGGCGGCGATCTCCTCGGGCGGCTGCGGCGCCGGACCGAACTCGCGCGTATCGGCGCTGACCGCGACGGCGAGGCTGCACGACGCCAGCGCCTGCGCGAGCGAGTCGACGACCACGGCGTTCTCCAGCACGTCGAGCGCGCCGCTGGCGCGCGCGACGGCCTCCGGATGCCGCGCGATGCGCTCGCTGCGCGGGGCGACGAGCACCAGTTCGCGCAGCCCCATCACGCGCATCGCGCGCGCCGCCGCGCCGACGTTGCCCGGGTGGCTGGTGCCGACGAGCACGAATCGAACGCGCGACAGCCACTGCGGCGCGGGCGCGTGGAGAGTGCTCAGTGCCATCCCGTACAATCGAGGGTTACACGCAAGGCTTCGTTCCGATGCATCCGATGCTCAACGTCGCGGTTCGCGCGGCTCGCCGCGCGGCGCGAATCATCAATCGTGCAAGCCTCGATCTCGACTCTCTCGCCATCGCGCGCAAGCAGCGCAACGACTTCGTCACCGAGGTCGACCACGCGTCGGAGAAGGCGATCATCGAGACGCTGCTCGGGGCCTATCCCGATCATACGATCCTCGGGGAGGAATCCGGCCACCTGGTGCGCGGCGAGAAAGGCCCGGGCGGCCGCGCGATCGAGCGCGACGAGAACGTCTGGATCATCGATCCGCTCGACGGCACGACGAACTTCATCCACGGCCTGCCGCAGTACGCGATCTCGATCGCGCTGATGCAGCGCGGCCAGGTCACGCAGGCCGTCGTCTACGATCCCAACAGGGACGAGCTGTTCACCGCCACGCGCGGCGCCGGCGCTTTCCTGAACGACCGGCGCATCCGCGTCTCGAAGCGCCAGAAGCTCGAGGAGGCGCTGATCGGCACCGGTTTCCCCTATCGCAAGCTCGATCGCCTCGACGAGTACCTGGCGATCTTCCGCAGCCTCACCGAACGCGCCGGCGGCATCCGCCGGCCGGGCGCGGCCACGCTCGATCTCGCCTACGTGGCCTGCGGGCGCTTCGACGCCTTCTTCGAGATGGGCCTGAGCCCGTGGGACGTCGCCGCCGGCAGCCTGCTGATCTCCGAAGCGGGCGGCCTGATCGGCGACTTCGGCGGCGAGCCCGACTACCTGTTCTCGGAGCGCGTCGTCGCCGGTGCGCCGAAAGTGTTCGGCGCGATGATCAGCCTGCTCCGGCCGGCGAATTCCGACGCGCGACCCTGAAGCGCGGGCCTCGAGGCCCTGCGCGAAGCCGTGCGCCCGCGCGGCTTCGCTGCTCACGCCGCCGCTGCCCTCGCATCGAGCCAGGCTTCGAGCCCGGCCGCATTGAGGCGAATGTCGAGATCGAACAGCGCGAGCAGCGCCTCGCGTTCGAGCGGCCAGCGCTGCCGCTGCGCCTCGTCGAGAACGATCGCGCGCACGCCTTCGCGCAACCGCTGCGAACGACGCTCGCCCTCGAGGCCGTCGCGCTCGCAGGCGAGCCCGAGCCGCGCGTGCGCGTCGATCAGGCGATGCAGGTCCTCGCCGCAGCGCTGCACGTCGCGCACCTGGCCGAAGTGCGTCACGTAGACGGCGCCGGGCCGGCGCGCGAGCAGGCGGTCGATGGACGCGTGCAGCGCCGGGGGGTCGAACTGCACCGGCGTCGTCGACGGAAAGATCGCCGGCCGGCCGTCGACGTCCAGCTCGCGGTACGACAAGCCGAAGGTGTCGCCGGCGAACACGTGCCCCGAACGCTCGTCGACGATGCACACGTGATGCCGCGCATGGCCCGGCGTGTCGAGGAACTCGAAGCGCCGGCCGTTCAGCGAGACGCTCGCGCCGTCGGGCGTCTCGACGAC
>QEVN01000177.1 GCA_003576795.1 Burkholderiales bacterium | reverse complement strand
TTCGGGCCCGTGCTCACCGCGACCGCCTTCGACGACGTCGACGAGGCGATCCGGCTGGCCAACGACACGCCCTACGGACTGGCGGCGAGCGTCTGGACGGAGAGCCTGTCGGCGGCGCACCGGATCGTCCCGCGACTGCACGCGGGCATCGTCTGGGTCAATTCCCACAACGTGCTCGACAATGCACTGCCCTTCGGCGGCGTTCGGCAATCGGGTGTCGGCCGTGAGATGGGTCGCGCGTCCGTAGAGTCGTTCACCGAGATCAAGAGCGTTTGCCTGGCCGTATGAATACCGACATCGATCGCATCGCCGGCGAAAGCTTCGATCACGTAGTCGTCGGCGGCGGCAGCGCCGGCTGCGTCGTCGCGGCGCGCCTGGCGCTGGCCGGGCGCAGCGTGCTGCTGCTCGAGGCGGGCCCTCCCGACGACGACTGGTTCATCCGCATGCCGGCCACCTTCGTTCGCGTGATCGGCACCGAGCGCACGTGGATGTACCGCACCGAGCCGCAGCCGTACGCGGCGGGCCGTACATTGCACGTGCCGCAGGGACGCACGCTCGGCGGCGGCAGCTCGGTCAACGCGATGGTCTACATCCGCGGCACGCCGGCCGATTACGACGGCTGGCGCGACGCCGGTTGCGCGGGCTGGGGATGGAGCGACGTGCTGCCGGTCTTCGTCCGTTCCGAGCGCAACGAGCGCCTCGCCGGCCCGTGGCACGGCAGCGAGGGCCTGCTGCACGTCAGCGACCCACGTCACCGCCATCCGCTGTGCCGCGCCTTCGTCGCCGCGGCGCGCGAGATCGGGCTGCCGGCCAACGACGACTTCAACGGCGAGCGTCAGGAGGGCGTCGGCTTCTACCAGACGACGACCTTCCGCGGCCGGCGCGACAGCACGGCGGCGAGCTTCCTGCGCGCCGCGCGCGACCAGGACAATCTCGTCGTGCGCACCGGCGCGCACGTGCTGCGCGTGCATTGCGAGGCCGCACGCGCGCGCGCCGTCGCCTGGCGCGACGCCGCCGGCCGTGAGCACGTGGCGCATGCGCGCGCGGACATCGTGCTCGCCGCCGGCGCGCTCGCCACGCCGAAGATCCTGCAGCTGTCGGGAATCGGGCCGGGCAGCGAATTGCAGCGCTTCGGCATTCCGGTCGTCGCGTCCCTGCCCGGCGTGGGCGGGAACTTCCACGACCACCTCGAGGTCGGCGTCTACGGCCGCGCGCGACGCGCGAACAGCCTCGCCGGCAACGACGCGGGCGCGCGCGCGATGTGGCACGGACTGCGCTGGTTCGGTTCGCGCAGCGGGCTGCTGACGTCGAACGTCGTCGAATGCGGGGGCTTCGTCGACACCGCCGGCCAGGGACGGCCGGACCTGCAGTTCCACGTGCTGCCCGTGCTGGTCGGCGATGTCGATCGCGAGCCGCACACGGGCCACGGCCTGTCGATCAATCCCTGCTTCCTGCGACCGCGCTCGCGCGGACGCGTCGGCCTGTCGAGCCCCGACCCGATGGCGCCGATCCGCTTCGACGGCGGATACCTGGGCGAAGCCGAAGACGTGCATACGCTGATGCGCGGCGTGCGACTCGCGCGGCGCATCCTGCGCGCACCGGCGATGCAGCGCGTGGTGAGCGCGGAGATCGAGCCGGCGGCGGCCGAAGCGATCGACGACGCGGCGCTGGAAGCCTACGTGCGCGCCCGTGCGAAGACGGTCTACCACCCGGCGGGTACCTGCCGGATGGGCGTCGACCCGATGGCGGTCGTCGACCCGCAGTTGCGCGTGCACGGCGTCGGCGGGCTGCGCATCGCCGACGCTTCGGTGATGCCGGCGCTGCCCAGCGGCAACACGAACGCGCCGACGATCATGATCGCCGAGCGCTGCGCGCAGTTCCTGCTCGAGGGCGAGGCGACGGCGCAGTCGGTGCGCGCGCCGTCGAAGCCGTCGCATCAGGCCGCGCACGCATGAACGCGAACGCCGAACTGCTGCGACTGGACCGGGTCGGCGTGTCCTTCGGCGGCCTGCACGTGCTCGCCGACATCGATTTCTCGGTGGGCGCCGGCGAGATCGTCGGCCTGATCGGGCCGAACGGCGCCGGCAAGTCCACCTGCTTCAACGTCGTCACGTCGATCTACCGGCCGGATCACGGCGAGGTGCGCCTGGACGGGCAGCCCCTCTCGGGCCTTCGCCCCGATCGCGTCTGCAAGCTCGGCATCGCGCGCACTTTCCAGCTGGTTCGCACCTTCCAGCGGATGACCGCGCTGCAGAACGTGCTGGTCGGCGCGACCTACGGACGGCACGCCGCCGGTGGCGACTCGCTGCGCGTGGCGCGCGAGGCGCTCGATCGCGTCGGCCTGGGCGCGCAGGCGGCGCGCGAGGCGGCGCACATGACGCTGTCCGATCGCCGGCTGCTCGAGATCGCCCGCGCGATCGCCACGCAGCCGAAGGTGCTGCTGCTCGACGAACCCATGGCCGGGCTGAACGCCACCGAGATCGGGCAGATGATCGACACGATCCGCCGCATCCGCGACGAGCTGCGCGTGAGCGTGCTGTGGGTCGAGCACAAGGTCGACGCGATCATGAAGCTGTGCGATCGCGTCGTCGTGCTCGATCACGGCGAGAAGATCGCCGACGGCACGCCGGCGCAGGTCGTCGCCAACCCGCAAGTCATCGAGGCCTACCTTGGCGAAGCGCCTGCTCGAGATCCGATCGCTTGACGTGCATTACGGCGACGCGCACGTGCTGTTCGACGTCGACCTGCACGTCGACGAGGGCGCGATCGTCTCGCTGGTGGGCGCCAACGGCGCGGGCAAGTCGACGCTGCTCAAGGCCGTGTCGGGGCTGGTCGCGCCCACCGACGGCGAGATCCGCTTCCGCGACCGCTCGATCGTCGGCGTGGCCGCGCAGGAGATCGTCGGCATCGGCATCTCGCACGTGCCGGAAGGGCGCGGGCTGTTCGCGCAGATGACCGTGCTCGAGAACCTCGAGCTGGGCGCGTATCCGTCGCGCCAGCGCCCGCGCATGCGCGAATCGCTCGCCCGGGTCTTCGAGCTGTTCCCGCGGCTCGACGAGCGGCGCGGGCAGAAGGCGGGGTCGCTCAGCGGCGGCGAGCAGCAGATGCTGGCGATCGGCCGGGCGATGATGGCCAACCCGTCGCTGCTGATCCTCGACGAACCCTCCCTCGGGCTGAGCCCGATCATCGTGCGCACGATGTTCGAACTCGTGCGCACGCTCAACGCGCAGGGAATGACGATCCTGCTGGTCGAGCAGAACATCCACCAGGCGCTGCAGGTGGCGCACCACGCCTACGTGCTGCAGACGGGCCACATCGTGATGCAGGGCGCCGGCCCCGCGCTGCTCGAAGATCCCACGGTCCGCAAGGCCTACATCGGAAGCCTCGCCTGAGATGCTGGAGATCCTCTCCCCCCGGCTGGTCGGCGAGCTGCTCCTCAACGGGCTGCTGTTCGGCGCGATGTACGGCGTGGCCGCGATCGGGCTGAGCCTGATCTTCGGCACGATGCGCATCATCTTCCTCGCGCAGGGGGCGATGATCGTGCTGGCCGGCTATTGCGCCTACTGGGCCTTCGCGCTGCTCGGCGTGGACCCCTACGTGACGATGATCGCGCTGCTGCCGGTGTCGCTCGTCGTCGGCGCGGCGATCTACCAGCTGCTCTTTCGCCGCGCGGCGGCGATCGAGGACAAGAACACGTCGCTGCTGATCGCCGTCGGCCTGATGTTCATGCTCGAGAGCCTGATGTCGGTGGCCTGGACGCCCGATCCGCGCTCGATCACCACGACCTACACGGCGACCAGCTTCGACGTGGGGGGAATGCCGGTCTCGATCACGCGCTCGATCGCCTTCGTCGTTGCGCTGGTCGCCACCGCGCTCGTCACGCTGTTCCTGAAGCGCACGCTGATCGGCAAGGCGGTGCGGGCGGTCTCCGAGAACATGACCTCGTCGATGCTCGTCGGCATCTCCCCGCATCGCGTGAACATGGTCGCCTTCGCGGTCGGCATCGCGCTGGCCGGCGTCGCCGGCTGCACGCTGGCCAGCACCTACGCGATCGATCCGTATTTCGGCTTTCTCTTCAGCCTGAAGGCGCTGATCGCGCTCGCGCTGGGCGGCCTGGGCAACGTGGGCGGCGCGCTGGCCGGCGGACTGCTGCTCGGCGTCATCGAGAGCGGCTCGTCGTTCTTCATTCCCGGGTGGGGCGACGCGATCGGCTACCTGGTGTTCCTGCTCGTGCTGATGTTCCGCCCCGAAGGGCTGTTCGTGCGCTCGGTGAAGAAGGCATGAAGACGAACGCATCCCCTTCTACCTGTTCCTGGTCTTCGTGCACATCGTGCTCGCGCAGAGCTGGAACCTGGTGGCCGGCTACGCCGGGCAGATCAGCCTCGCGCAGCACGCCTTCTTCGGCATCGGCGGCTACACCACGGCGATCGTCGCCACGCGCCTGCTCTCCGACGAGACCTTCTATTTCAACCCCTTCGCGATGCTCGCCGCGGGCGTGGTGGCCGCGCTGTTCGCCGCGGCGATCGGCGTGCCGCTGCTCTCGAAGCTCGCCGGCGACTACTTCGCGCTCGGCACGCTCGGCTTCGGCGAGATCGTGCGCGTCGTGCTGGTGAAGGGCGGCTCGTTCACCGGCGGCTCCTTCGGCATCGCGATGTCGCCGGCGCCCTTCGACACGCTCGCGCCGCACTACTGGGTGGGGCTCGGGCTCGCGGTGGCGGCCACCGCCGCCGTCTACGCGGTTTCGCGCTCGCGTCTCGGGCTCGCGCTGATGGCGGTGCGCGAAGACCCGATGGCGGCGGCGGCCAGCGGCGTGAACGTGCTTCGCTTCAAGGTGCTGGCCTTCGCGATCGGCGCGTTCTTCGCCGGCATCGCGGGCAGCCTCTATGCGTTCTACGTGTTCTCGGTGAGCCCGGTCGGTTTCCTGAACCTGAACTGGACGCTCTATCCGATCCTGATGTGCGTGATGGGCGGCAGCGGCACCGTGCTCGGCCCGGTGATCGGTGCGTTCCTGATGACCGCCGTCTTCTCGGCGGCCACCTTGTGGCTGCCCGCCGCGCACCCGATCCTGTCGGGCGCGATGATCGTCGCGGTCATGCTCTTCATGCCCAATGGAATCCTCCGCGTGCGCGTCGCTCGCAGCCGTCGCGCGCCAGGTGGGGGGTGGAGACCGAAACGGCTGCTGCGCGGTATCGAACAGCCCCCGGGCTCCGTCGGCGTCGCAACGCGCGCGCCGGCGGGCTCGTGGCGTGGGGCACAACCCGGAGAGGAACCATGAAGACGAGCAGTTGGTGGAAGGTCGCTGCGGTGGCGGCGGCCGCGACGATCGCGCAGGCGAGTCTCGCTGCGCCCACGGAGATCCTGATCGGCGCGCCGATCTCGCTGACCGGCCTGCTCGCACCCGACGGACTCGACCAGAAGTGGTCGTACGAGCAGGCGGTGGCCGACGTCAACGCGAAGGGCGGCATCTTCATCAAGGAGGCGAACAGGAAGCTGCCGGTGCGGCTCGTCATCGCCGACGACCAGAGCGACCCGGCGAAAGTCACCGACGCGATGGAGCGGCTGATCAAGATCGAGAAGGCCAGCCTGCTGCTGTCCACGCACGGCGGCGACCTGAACATGGCGGGCGCGCTGGCGGCCGAGAAGTACAAGAAGTTCTACATGATCACGACCATGTGGCCCCACATGTGGGCGCCGAAGAAGTTCAAGTGGTCGGCGCTGTTCTTCTACGACGCCGGCGGCGGCGCCGAAGTGCCGTTCAAGATCTGGCAGACGCTTCCCGAGAACGAGCGGCCGAAGAACCCGGCGCTCGTCATGGAGGATTCGCCCGACGGCCAGGGCTTCGGCGGCGCCTTCAAGGCGATGGCGAAGAAATACAACGTCGCCTTCGGCATGGACGAGCCGTGGGCGATGGGCTCGAAGGACTACTCGTCGTACATCCTGAAGATGAAGGCCAAGGGCATCGACTCGGTGCTGCTGTTCGGCAACCCCACCGACGCGATCACGCTCGTGCGCCAGATGAAGGAGCAGAACTTCAGCGTCCCGTACCTGCACGGCTGGAAGGGAACCTGGACCAACGAGTTCCACGAAGCGCTCGGCGCCGACTCGAACTACATCCTGGCCGACGGCTTCTGGTCGATGGACCTGCCCTACCCGGGTGCGAAGGAGCTGGGCGAGCGTTATATGAAGGACAAGGGCAAGGGCAGCGTCGTCGTCGGCATGTTCTACGCGAACGCGCAGGTGCTGCTGAAGGCGATCGAGAAGACCGGGTCGCTCGATCCGAAGACCGTGCGCGACGCGGTCGCCGGCCACGAGTTCAAGGACACGGTGCAGGGCAACGTGACCTTCACGCCGGCCGGACTGGGAGAGATCACCAGCACGGCCAACCAGTGGTGGAAGGACAAGCTCGAGCTGGTCTACCCGCCGCGCCAGGACGGCTGGAAGCTCAAGCTCGCGCCGGCCTGGGACCAGCGGAGCAAGTAGCGCCTCGCCGGCCGGCGCGAGCCGCGCGCTCCTCGGCTGCGCGGCCGAGGAGCGTGCAGCCGCTGCCTTCAGTGCCTGCGCGCCCGAACGAACTCGCTCGGCGTCACGCCGAACTCCGCCTTGAACAGGCGGGAGAAGTGCGCGACGCTGTTGAAGCCCCAGTGATACGCGGTGCCCGATATCGAGCGGCCGCAGGACTCCGGCCGCTCGAGCGCCTGCTTGCAGCGCAGCAGGCGGGCGCGCCATATGTAGCGCTCCACCGTCGCGTCCTCTCCCTCGAATACCCGATGGAGGTAGCGCTTCGAGCAGCGCAGGTCGCGTGCGATGCGCTCGATCGTCAGGTCGGCATCGGCCAGGTTCGACTCGATGTACTGGCGAACGCGCAGCCGCAGCACTTCGGGCAGCGGAGTCGCTTCGGGCTGCCCGCCGCGGCGCGCCTGCAGCGTGGAAGCGAGCAGCGCGAGAGTGGCTTCGCTGATCGTCGAGCCGCAGCCGTCGGGCAGCGAATCGAGCTGCGAGGACAGCGACGCGAGAAAGCTCGACAGCACCGAGTAGAGCCCGCGCAGCTCGGGCTCGGCCGGCTCGCAGGTATGCAGCGGCGGCACCGACAGCGGACGCAGCCGCTCGCGCGGAATGTGCACCACCATGTGCTTCAGCGACTCGCGCGAAGTGATGGAGTAGGGCACGCGCGGGTCGTACAGGCTCCAGTCGCCGGTCTTCAGGGTGACGCAGGCGTCGCGCTGCTCGATCTCGCTTTCGCCGCGCAACTGCAGCAGCAGCTTGTAGTTGTCGGCCGCGTCGCCCATCTCGGAATGGTCGCGCACGATGCGGTGCGCGCTCGCGTCGATCGTGTACAGCCGCAGCGGGCCCGCGTGATAGACGAGCATGCGCCCCTCGAAATCGTGCGGCGCCAGGTTCGTCGTTCCGAGCGGGCCGAAGTATTGCCGCGTGGTCAGCTTCCAGTAGTCCACGCCCGCGCCGCGGGGCTGCGACGCCGTGTCGAACGCTTCGCGTTTCATTGTT
>QEVN01000176.1 GCA_003576795.1 Burkholderiales bacterium | reverse complement strand
CCCTCCGCCGCCGGCTCCGTGCGCGGCCCCAGCACGATGCGGCGCACCTGCGCCTTCGATTCGTCGAGCTTGCGCCCCAGCTCCTCGACCCAATCCGGCGCCGGGAGCGGTCCCGACACGAATGCAATCCGCGAAGGATCGAACAGCGAGGTCAGCGTGTGCAGGTGTTCCACTTCGGCGGCCGAACGCGGCGCAGGGCCGTCAGTCGATTCCGATCAGCGCCCGAAGGTGCAGTTCGACGCAGCGCGCCAGCGCCGCGAGCTGGTAGCCGCCCTCGAGCGTGGAGACGATACGGCCCTCGCAGTGCTCGTCGGCGAAGGCGGCGATCTGCGTCGTGAGCCACGCGTAGTCGTCGTCGCGCCATCCGAGGTGGCTCATGTCGTCCTCGCGATGCGCGTCGAAGCCCGCCGAGACGAAGACCATCTGCGGCGCGAAGGCCTTCATCCGGGGCAGCCAGCATTCGAGCACCGCCTGGCGCATCGACGCGCCGTCGCTGTACGGCTCGAGCGGCACGTTGCACATGTTCGGGCCGCGCGGGTGCTCGCCGAGGAACGGGTACAGCCGCGCCTGGAAGGTGGACACCATCATCACGCGCTCGTCGCTGGCGAGGATGTCCTCGCTGCCGTTGCCGTGATGCACGTCGAAGTCGACGATCGCGACGCGCTCGAGTCCGAGCGCATCGAGCGCGTGCAGCGCGCCCACCGCCACGTTGTTGAAGAAGCAGAACCCCATCGCCCGGCTGCGCTCGGCGTGATGCCCGGGCGGACGCACCGCGCAGAATGCCCGCCGGTACTCGCCGGAAACCACCAGCTCGGTGGCGCGCACCAGCGCGCCGGCGGCGTGCAGCGCGGCGCTCCAGGTGTGCGGGTTCATCGCCGTGTCGGGATCGACCTGCGAGTATCCCTCGCGCGGCGCGCTCGCCTGCAGCTCGAGGAAATAGCGCAGGTCGTGCGCCCGCGCGATCTGCTCCGGCGTCGCTTCGGGCGCCTGGACGGTGTCGAGGAAGTCGCTGACGCCGCGCAGCAGCAACCGGTCGGCGATCACCGCCAGCCGCTCGGGGCATTCGGGATGATGCGGCCCCATCTCATGCAGCAGGAAGCTCGGATGCGTGAGGTAAGCGGCCTTCATCGGGACTCCTCCATGCGCCACTGTAGCGTACGACGCCGGGGTAGACTCGTTCGTCCGCGGCGCCGCCGCAGGCCCACTCCGTCTCGTCCCGACGATCGCAATGTCCGCCGCCTTCGCCCGGGCCCGGGCGCTCCTTTCTTCGCCGCGCCGGCTCATGCTCGTTCCGCGCCAGCTCACGCTCGTTCCGCGCCGGCTCACGCTCGTGCCGCGCCGGCTCGCGCTCACGCTCTGCCTGCTCGCGCCGGCGCTCGTTTCCTGCGCGAGCCTTCCCGCTCCGCAACCGCGTCCGGCGCAGCGCGCGTTCGACCAGCCGGAGAGCACCTCGCTCGGCCGACTCGTCGCCGCCACCGCGCCCGATGCGCATTCCTCGGGGGTGCGCCTGCTCGTTTCGGGCGAGGACGCGCTCGGCTCGCTGGTCACGCTCGCGCGTCGCGCCGAGCGCTCGCTGGACCTCGAGTACTACATCGTCCGCAACGACGCCTCGACGCGCACGCTGCTGCGCGAGGTGCACGCCGCGGCCGTGCGCGGCGTGCGCGTGCGGATGCTCGTCGACGACCTGAACACGGCCGGCAGCGACGAGAGCCTGCTGTGCCTCACGCAGCACTCGAACGTCGAGCTGCGCCTGTTCAACCCGTTTCCCGCCGGTCGCTTCTCCACCTACACGCGCATCCTCGCGTCGCTCACCGACCTCGACCGCATCAACCAGCGCATGCACGGCAAGATGTTCGTGGCCGACAGCGCGATCGCGGCCACCGGCGGACGCAATCTCGGCGACGAGTATTTCGTGCGCAGCCCGACCAGCAATTTCGTCGACCTCGACGTGCTCGTCGCGGGTCCGGCCGTGCGCCGGCTGTCCGCATCCTTCGATCGCTTCTGGAACGATCCGCTCGCCTACCCGGTCGCGCAGGTCATCCACGAGACGCCGCGCTGCAAGGGGCCGGTGTCGGAGTCGCCGCAGCAGGAGACGAACGCGCAGGGCGAGACGATCGAGGCGCCCGATTCCACCCCCGTGCCGTCGAGCGCGCTCGCCCGCGAGCTGAAGGCGGGACACCTGAAGATGCGCTGGGGCGACGTTCGCGTGCTCGCCGACACGCCGGCGAAGATCGTCGGCGGCAGCGTCCCCGGCAACGGCGCCCCGGCGCCCGCGTCCGCGTCGATCGCAGACGACGTCGCCAGGCTGCTCGGATCGGCGCGCAACGAACTGGTCCTGATCACCCCGTATTTCGTTCCCGGCGAGCACGGCGTCGCGCTGGTCCGCGCGCTTCGGCAACGCAACGTGCGCGTGCGCGTCCTCACGAATTCCCTGGCCTCGACCGACGCGCCGGTCGTGCACGTGGGCTACGCGCACTACCGCCGGCAACTGATCGAGATGGGCGTGGAGCTCTACGAGTTGCGCAACCAGCTGGGCACGCCGCGCTCGCAGCTCGGCCGCTTCGGATCGTCGCTGGCGAGCCTGCACGCCAAGGCCGTCGTGGTCGATCGCAAGACCGTGCTGATCGGGTCGATGAACCTGGACCCGCGCTCGGAGCACCTGAACACCGAGATGGGCGTGGTGATTCCCGACGCCGTCGTCGCCGGACAGGTCCTCCGGCTGTTCGACGACGTCACGAGCAACAGCAGCTATCGGGTGATCGAGGACGACGGGCGGCTGCGCTGGGTCGGCGGCTCGCCGAAAGTGCCCGACGCCGAGGGCAGCGAGCCGGGAGCCAGCGCCGGGTTGCGGGCACTGATGTGGCTGCTGGCGCCGTTCGCGCCGGAGGAGATGCTCTGAGGCGGCCGGGTACTGGATGGAGCGGGTGAAGGGAATCGAACCCTCGTATGCAGCTTGGGAAGCTGCCGTTCTGCCATTGAACTACACCCGCTCGGGCCGTCGATTATAGCGACGCGCGGGCCGGGGTCGGGCCTGGGTGCCACCGTGCGACAATTGCCGGATGCAAACGATCGTCGTCAACGGCGAGCCGCGCCCGCTGCCGGCTCCGGCCACGATCTCCACGCTCCTCGGTGAACTCGGCCTCGCCGGCAGGCGCATCGCCGTCGAACGCAACGGCGAGATCGTCCCGCGCAGCCTGCACGAAAGCGAGACGCTCCGCCCCGGAGACCGGCTCGAGATCGTCGTCGCCGTCGGCGGCGGCTGAAGCGCCGACGAACATTCCGACATTCCCGGGGAGGGAACCATGTCCGCCGAGCCTCTCTTCGAAGGCAGCCTGAACTGGGACGGCCAGCCGGCCGATCGCGTCTTCGATTACGCGAACCTGCACCGCGGCACGCGCATCGAGTTCGAGGGCGGCGCGTCGCTCACGGCCTCCGCCCCGTCGATCTTCCACGGCGACGATCGCCAACCCAACCCGGAGACGCTGATGATGGCGTCGCTGATGCAATGCCACTTCCTCACCTTCATGGCGGTGGCGATCAAGACGGGCCTGCGCGTCGCCGCCTACTCCGATCGGGCGAGCGGCCGCCTGGGCATGAAGGACGGAAAGATGCGCTTCGTCGAGGTCGTGCTGCGTCCGCACGTCGCCTTCGCCGAGCCGGTCGACGCGGCGAAGCTGGCGTCGCTGCACGACAAGGCGCACCGCAACTGCTTCATGTCGAACTCGGTCAACTTCACGGTGCGCGTCGAACCGGCGAGCTGAGCGCTCCGCCCGCGCGTCGCCGCACTCGAAGGCTCCGCCTCACGCAATGTTTCCCTGCCAAGCAGCGCCATGAACACTTCCGACCCGCTGACGATCGGTCACCGCAGCTTCCGCTCGCGCCTGCTGATCGGCACCGGCAAATACCGCGACTTCGACCAGACGCGCGACGCCGTCGAGGCGAGCGGCGCGCAGATTGTCACCGTCGCGATCCGGCGCACGAACATCGGCCAGAACGCCGGCGAACCGAATCTGCTCGACTTCCTCTCGCCCGATCGCTTCACGATCCTGCCGAACACCGCCGGCTGCTACAGCGCCGACGACGCGGTGCGCACGCTGCGCCTGGCGCGCGAGCTGCTGGGCGGACACACGCTGGTCAAGCTCGAAGTGCTCGGCGACGCGCGCTCGCTGTACCCGAACATGCCCGAGACGCTGAAAGCGGCCGAGACGCTCGTGCGCGAAGGCTTCGAGGTGATGGTCTACGCGAGCGACGACCCGATCCAGGCGAAGCGCCTCGAGGAGATCGGCTGCGTGGCGGTGATGCCGCTGGCCTCGCTGATCGGCTCGGGCATGGGCATCCTCAATCCGTGGAACCTGCAGCTGATCCTCGAGCAGGCGAAGGTGCCGGTGATCGTCGACGCGGGCGTGGGCACCGCGTCGGA
>QEVN01000175.1 GCA_003576795.1 Burkholderiales bacterium | reverse complement strand
CGTGCGCATCGACGAGGAGGTGCTCGCGCTGATCGAATCGCTGACGCCGCTGGCGCCGCTGCACCAGGGCTTCGGCATCGCCGGCGTGCGCGCGATGCAGGCGCTCGCGCCGCATGCGCTGCAGATCGCGTGCTTCGACACCGCCTTCCACGCCACGCAACCGGCGCTGCACACGACGATGCCCCTGCCCGCGTCGTGGCGCGAGCGCGGAGCACGTCGCTACGGCTTCCACGGATTGTCCTTCGAGTGGATCGCGCAGAAGCTGCCGCAACTGCTCGGCGCGGCGGCCGACGCGCGCGTCGTCGTCGCGCACCTGGGCAGCGGCGCGAGCGTGTGCGGAATGCGCGAGCGCCGCTCGGTGCGCACGTCGATGGGGCTGAGCACGCTCGGCGGCCTGATGATGAGCACGCGTCCGGGCAATCTCGATCCGGGCGTGCTGCTCTTCCTGCAGCAGCAGCTGCACGTCGACGTCGACGAGCTGAGCCGCGGCCTGCACCGCGAATCCGGGCTGCTCGGGCTGTCCGGCCTGTCAGGCGACATGCGCGCGCTCGAAGCGAGCGACGATCCCCGCGCGGGCTTCGCCATCGAGATGTTCTGCCAGCGCGCGGCGCAGGAGATCGCCGCCACCGCGGTGGCGATCGGCGGCTGCGATGCGCTCGTCTTCACCGGCGGCATCGGCGAGCACAGCGAGCGCGCGCGGCGCGAGATCTCGGCGCTGCTCGGCTGGATGGGCGTGCGGCTCGACCCTGCGCTCAATCACGCGCACGGCCCGCGCGTGCACGCCGCCGACTCGGCGGTGGCCGTCTGCGTGGTGCCCACCGACGAGGAGCAGGTCATCGCCGCGCACGTGGCGGCGATGATGTCGTAGCGGACGACCGTTCCCGCGTCGTCAGCGGAACACGACCGTCTTGGCGCCGTTGAGCAGGATGCGCCGCTCGGCGTGCCACTTGACCGCGCGCGCGAGCACGACGTTCTCGATGTCGCGGCCGATCGCGGTGAGCATGTCTGCGCCCATCGAGTGATCGACGCGTTCGACGTCCTGCTCGATGATCGGGCCTTCGTCGAGCGCGCTCGTCACGTAATGCGCGGTCGCGCCGATCAGCTTCACGCCGCGCTCGTGCGCCTGCCGGTACGGCCGCGCGCCCTTGAAGCTGGGCAGGAACGAATGGTGGATGTTGATCGCGCGGCCCTCGAGGCGGCTACAGACGTCCTCGGAGAGCACCTGCATGTAGCGCGCGAGCACGACCAGTTCGATGCCCTCGGCCTCGACCACCTCCATCAGGCGCGCCTCGGCGCGTTCCTTCGTCGCCGCCGTCACCGGGATGTGGTGGAACGGGATGTCGTACGAGGCGGCGAGCCGGTAGAAGTCGCGGTGGTTCGAGACCACCGCCCGGATGTCGATCGGCAGCAAACCAGAGCGTTGCCGGAACAGCAGGTCGTTCAGGCAGTGGCCGAGCCGCGAGACGAGGATCAGCGTCGGCGAAGGCCGCGCGGCATCGAAGAAGCGCCAGCGCATCGCGAAGCGCTCGCCGATCGGCGCGAAGGACTGCGCCAGCGACTCGGCCGATTCGTTCGCGCCCGCCTCGAAATGCGTGCGCATGAAGAACAGGCCCGTATCGCGGTCGTCGTATTGCGCGGCTTCGATGATGTTGCCGCCGTGCTCGAGCAGGAAGCCGGAGACCGCGTGCACGATCCCCGGCCGATCGGGGCACGAGAGCGTGAGAATGAATCCGTCGGGCATGCGGTGGGCCGCTTCGCGGCTTCCATGGCAGGGCGAGGCGGCAGTATATCGGCGCGCGCTTCAGCGCAGCGCCGCAGGCAGGGTGAGCAGCGGGCCGATCGCGTCGAGCGTGTTCTTGAGCACGAGCCCGTACTCGGTGTCGCCTTCCATCACCAGCGCGCGTTCGAAGAACAGGCGGTCGGCGTCCTCCTCGCCGCGCAGCAGCCGCAGGTAGCTCGGCGCCTGCGCGGCGACGCGCAGCGCGACCGGGCCGCGGTCGGGCGCCGCGCGAAAGCCGCGCGCGCCCAGCGACACGCGGCAGCGGATCCCGAGGTCGAGCACTTCGATCTCGACCACGCGGCCGGACAGCTGCGCGACGTCGTCGGAAGACAGGCGCGGCAGCAGCAGGCGATCGAGCGCGAGCGCCAGCGCGATCGACGGCGGGGCGATCGGCAGGCGTGCGACGAGGCGGCGCAGCGGCGTCGGCACGGGCAGGCCGGCGGCGCGCGACAGGGCGGTGGTGTGAGCGTTCACGAGTCGATCCTCTGCAGGCCGGGGGCGTGGCGCGCGAAGCCGTCGACCAGTTCGCCCGGCAGCGGCAGCGCGCGCAACTGCGCGAGCCCCTCGCGCGGATCGCGCCCGCGGTTGTAGACCGCATCGAAGCAGTCGATGACTTCGTCGAAATGCGTCGAGCA
The DNA here is from genome assembly GCA_003576795.1 of Burkholderiales bacterium. Lineage (GTDB taxonomy): Bacteria > Pseudomonadota > Gammaproteobacteria > Burkholderiales > Burkholderiaceae_E > Zeimonas. Next base: position 2,145 of record QEVN01000175.1, on the reverse strand, counting down.
CGGCGACAGCCGCAGGCGATCGACGCCGGCCTCGCGCACGGCTTCGCGTTGCGCGATCAGGCAGTGCAGCGCCGCCGACTGCGTCTGGATGCCGTTGAGCGCGAGGAAGGGCTCGCTCTCGTCGGTGGCCAGCAGCAGGCCGTCGGGATGCTCGATGCAACGGAACGCGCATTCGTCCTTGTTCAGCCGGTAATGGCGCGCGGTGAAGCAGCGGGCCGAGAAGGCCAGCGGCAGGCGTCCGAAGGCGAAGACCTCGGTTTCGATCGGCTCGTTGCCGTCGGGGCCGCCGGCGACGCGCGCGTCGGGCGGATCGATGCGGGCGATCGCTTCGAGATCCAGCTCGACCGGCGCGACCCAGCGCACGGCGCCCAGCGTCGCGTACTCCTCGAGCGCGGGCCGGCTGTAGACGTTCACGTGCGGGCCGAGCACGAAACGGTGGCCGGAGAGCGTGCGCAGCGCCGATGCGTCGCCGGCCTCGACCAGGAACTCGTGCTGCGCGGCGATCGCGCGCATCTCGCGCAGCTCCGCCTCCGATTCGAGCAGCGCCTGGCTGGCGAGCACGACTTCCTTGCCGCAGGCGGCGAGGTCGCGCGCCAGCGCGAGCCAGTCGGCGAGCTTCAGCTCGTGACGGCGCGAGCAGACGACTTCGCCGAGCGTGATCGTGTCGGCGACCGAGTCGGCCACGCGGGCGTAGAACTCGACGACCGCGGTGCGCGGCCAGTAGTAGAGCAGCGGTCCCACGCTGATGCGCGTTCGCTGCCGCGGCGCCTTCGTTGCGTCCACCTTCGACTCCCCGTTCAACGCCATGGCCGGTCGTAGGCGCCCAGCGTGTGCTGCTGGCCTTCGGACCAGCGTCCGAGCGCCGCGACCCACTGCGGCTGCACGCCGTAGCGCTCGCGCTTCGCCGCGCATTCGTCGATCGCCGATCGCCACACGCGCGTGACCTGCTCGACGTACGCCGGACTGCGCTGGCGCCCCTCGATCTTGATCGCCGCCACGCCGATGTCGAACAGCTGCGGCAGGATCGCCAGCGTGTTCAGGCTGGTCGGCTCCTCGAGCGCGTAGTCGCGCGTGCCCTCGACGTCGAAGCGGCCCTTGCACAAGGTGGGATAGCCGCGCGGCTCGTCGGGCGCGTAGCGGTCGATCAGCACGCCGTTCAGCCGCGCCTGCACGCCCTCGCGCGTGTCCTCCCAGCGTACCGCCGACGGCGGCGAGCAGACGCCGGCGGTGTTCGGCGATTGCCCGGTGGCATACGACGACAGCGCGCAGCGGCCTTCGACCATCACGCACAGGCTGCCGAAGCCGAAAACCTCGATTTCGGCGCTCGTGTGGCGCGCCAGGTGCGCGACCTGCGACAGCGTGAGCACGCGCGGCAGCACCGCGCGGCGGATTCCGTAGCGCTCGCGATAGAACTCGATCGCTTCGTAGGTGGTGGCCGAGGCCTGCACCGACAGATGCAGGCGGAGCTGCGGATGCGTGCGATGCGCATAGCCGAGCACCGCGATGTCGGCGCAGATCAGCGCGTCGGCGCCCAGCTCGGCCGCGGTGTCCACCGCGCGCCACCAGCGCGACGGCTCGCGCGCATCGGCGTAGGTGTTCAGCGCCATCAGCACCGAGCGGCCGCGCGCGTGCGCGTAGTCGATGCCGCTGCGCATCTGCGCGAGATCGAAGTTCAGGCCGGCGAAATTGCGCGCGTTCGTCGCGTCTTTCAGCCCCATGTACACGGCGTCGGCGCCGGCGTCGACGGCGAGCGTGAGCGCGCGCAGCGATCCGGCCGGACAGACGAGCTCGGGCTTGCGCGCCGCTTCTCGGGAGGCGGTCATCGGCGGGGATCTCCTTGCAGGGAATGCGATATCAGCGGCGATGTCAGCGGGCGCGGGCTTCGGTGCGCGGGCGTCCGTACCAGCCGGCGTAGCGCAGCGACCAGACGAGCATCGCCGCGGTCCAGGCGAGCGCCGCGGCCACGAGCGGCGCCGACTGCGCGGGCAGCGCCGCGGCGATCAGGCGCAGCACGACGGCCGCCTGCAGCGCGAGGAACAGCCACCAGACGATGGTCTCCGACGACAGCATGCGGCCGGCCTGGCCGCAGGTGACGCGGCTGACCATCGCCAGCATCGTCGACGCGAAGAAGCCCATGGCCAGCGC
>QEVN01000174.1 GCA_003576795.1 Burkholderiales bacterium | reverse complement strand
GGACTACTCAGGGACTACTCAGGGAACTACCCGCCGGAACGGCCCTGCCCGCCCCGGCGCCGCTCCAGCATACCGCCGGAGCGAAGCCTATAATTCTAACATGGCAGTGATCCTGAAGTCCGCCCCCCAGATCGCGAAGATGCGCGTCGCCGGCCGTCTCGCCGGCGAAGTCCTCGACTACATCACGCCCTTCGTGAAGGCGGGCGTCACCACCGACGAGCTGGACCGTCTCTGCCACCGGTACATGACCGAAGTGCAGGGAACGGTGCCGGCGCCGCTGAACTACGCGCCGCCCGGCTACTCACCGTACCCGAGGTCGATCTGCACTTCGGTGAACCACCAGGTCTGCCACGGCATTCCCGGCGATCGCGTGCTGAAGAACGGCGACATCCTGAACATCGACATCACGGTGATCAAGGACGGCTACCACGGCGACACCAGCCGCATGTTCCTGATCGGCGAACCGTCGGTGGCCGCGCGCCGGCTGTGCCGCGTCACTTTCGAGTGCATGTGGATCGGCATCGACCAGGTGCGCCCGGGAGCCACGCTCGGCGACATCGGTCACGCCATCCAGAAACACGCCGAGGCGAGCGGCTATTCGGTCGTTCGCGAGTTCTGCGGACACGGCATCGGCGAGCGCTTCCACGAGGAGCCGCAGGTGCTGCACTACGGCCGGCCCGGCGTCGGCGAGGCGCTGCGTCCGGGCATGATCTTCACGATCGAACCGATGATCAACGCCGGACGCCGCGAGGTGCGCGAGCTCGCCGACGGCTGGACCATCGTCACCAAGGACCACAGCCTGTCGGCGCAATGGGAACACATGGTCCTCGTCACCGAGACGGGCCACGAGATCCTCACGATGTCCGCGGGCGCCCCGCCCCGTCCGGAACCGCTGCCGACGGCAGCGTGAGCCCGCCCGAGCCTGCCGCAGCGGCGAAGGCGGCGCGTCGTGGGGCCCCGGCGCTGCGCGCGCCCGGGGAGATCCGTGACGACTACGGCCACGCACGTGCCGCGGCGATCGCGCGCTTTCGCGCGCAACCCGATCCCGACGCGCTCGCCCGCGCGCTGACCGCCGCCACCGACCGCGCGCTGCGCGAGTTGTGGCGGCTGCACGCGCCCGGATGCCCGGCCTCGCTGGTGGCGGTCGGCGGCTACGGCCGGCGCGAGCAGTTCCCGCATTCGGACGTCGACCTGATGGTGCTGACCACCGGTGCGCTCGAGCCGGCGATGGCCGCGCGCATCGAGACTTTCATCGGCGCGTGCTGGGACTGCGGACTGCCGATCGGCCACAGCGTGCGCAGCATCGACGAATGCGTGGCCGAGGCGCTCGCCGACGTCACCGTGCAGACCAGCCTGCTCGAACTGCGCTGGCTCGCCGGCAGCCGAAGGCGGTGCGCCGAGGCGCTCGCGCGGCTGCGCGCCGTCCTCGACCCGGCGGCGTTCTTCTCGGCCAAGCTCGTCGAGATGCGTCAACGGCACGCGAAGTACGACGACACCCCGTACAGCCTCGAGCCCAACACGAAGGAAAGTCCCGGCGGGCTGCGCGACCTGCAGGTGCTCGTGTGGATCGCGCGGGCCGCGGGCCTCGGCCGACGCTGGCGCGAACTGGCGGCGCGCGGGCTCATCACCGATCGCGAGGCGGCGCAGTTGCGCCGCAACGAGCGGCGGCTCAAGCGCATCCGCGCCGCGCTGCACATCGTCGCCGGCCGGCACGAGGACCGGCTCGTCTTCGACCTGCAGGCGCAGGTGGCACGCTCGCTGGGCATGGGCGGCGAGGACGCGCGCCGCGCCTCCGAGGAGCTGATGCAGCGGTACTACTGGGCGGCCAAGGCGGTGGTGCAGCTGAACACCATCGTGCTGCAGAACCTGCGCACGGCGATCTTCCCGCAGCACGATGCGCAGGGCGAACCGATCGATGCGCTGTTCCGCAACGTGCACGGCCTGCTCGACGCGATCGACCCGTCGTGCTTCGAGCGCGATCCGTCGTCGATCCTGCGCGCGTTCCGCACGATGCAGGCGCATCCCGAACTGGGCGGCATCGCCACGCCGACGCTGCGCGCGCTGTGGAACGCGCGCACGCGCATCGACACGGCGTTTCGCAGCGATCCGGCCAACCGCGCGCTGTTCCTGCAGATCCTGCAGGCGCCGCGCGGCATCACGCACGAGCTGCGCCGGATGAACCAGTGGTCGATCCTCGGCCATTACCTGCCGCCGTTCCGGCGCATCGTCGGGCGCATGCAGCACGACCTGTTCCACGTCTACACGGTGGACCAGCACATCCTGATGGTCGTGCGCAACCTGCGCCGCTTCACGATGCCCGAGCATGCGCACGAGTACCCGCTGTGCAGCGAACTGATGGCCGGCTTCGCCCGGCCGTGGCTGCTGTACGTTGCCGCGCTCTTTCACGACATCGCCAAGGGCCGCGGCGGCGACCACTCGACGCTCGGCCGCATCGATGCGCGCCGCTTCTGCCGCGACCACGCGCTGAGCGACGAGGACACCGCGCTCGTCGAGTTCCTCGTCCTGCATCACCTGACGCTGTCGTCGATCGCGCAGAAGCAGGACACGGGCGACCCCGCCGTGGTGGCGCGCTTCGCCGAACTGGTGGGCACCGAGCGCCGGCTGGTCGCGCTGTACCTGCTCACGGTCGCCGACATCCGGGGCACCAGCCCGAAAGTGTGGAACGCCTGGAAAGGCAAGCTGCTCGAGGACCTGTTCTTCGCAACGCGCCAGGCGCTGCAGGGGCAGGCGCCGTCCGCGCATACGCGCGTCGAGGCGGTGCGGCGCGACGCGGCGCGCGTGCTCGCGCTCTACGGACTGGACGAGGCGCACTACGCGCGCTTCTGGCAGCAGCTCGACGTGCCCTATTTCCTGCGCCACGAGGCGCAGGACATCGCCTGGCACGTGCGCGCGCTGTACGCGCACGTCGACACGCGCGTGCCGGTCGTTCGTTCGCGGCTGTCGCCGGTCGGCGAGGGTTTCGAGGTCGTCGTCTACCTGCCCGACCAGCCCGACCTGTTCGCCCGCATCTGCGGCTACTTCGACAGCCGGCGACTGTCGGTGCTCGAAGCGCGCATCCACACCACGCGCCATGGATACGCGCTCGACACCTTCGTGCTCGTCGATCCGGACGCGCCCGCCCAGGGCAGCGACGCGCTGCGCAAGGTGCAGGAGGAACTGGCGCAGCGGCTCGCCGAGCGCGCCCCGCTCGCCCCCCCGGTCGAGGGCCGCAGCTCGCGCCGCTCCCGGCATTTCCCGATCGAACCCTCGGTGGAGCTGCAGGCCGACGAGCGGGGACAGCGCTTCCTGCTGTCGATCGTGGCCAACGACCGCACCGGCCTGCTCTACCGGATCGCCCGCGTGCTCGCGCACTACCGGATCAACGTGCAGACCGCGCGCATCACCACGCTGGGCGAGCGCGTCGAGGACGTGTTCCTGATCGACGGCGAAGCGCTGGGGCGTCCGCGCGAATCGCGGCAATTCCAGGGGGAGCTTTTGGGGGCGTTGCGCGTTTGATCGACCTTCACACCGCCGCCTCGAGCACCAGCCGCACCGACTCCATCGCGCCGTCGAGCACGCGGCGGATTCCTTCGAGCGAGATCGCGTTGCGGCTCGTGCCCTTGCCCGCCGCATGGTTCGCGACGACGCACAGCGCGGCGTACGGCAGCTCGAGCTCGCGCGCGAGCGCGGCCTCGGGCATGCCGGTCATGCCGACGATGCAGCAGCCGTCGCGTTCGAGCCGCGCGATTTCGGCCGCGGTCTCGAGCCGCGGCCCCTGCGTGCAGCCGTAGGTCGCGCCGTCGATCAGCGCGCGCTGCGCGCGCCTGCCGGCGTCGAGCAGCCTGCGGCGCGTCTGCGCGTCGTACGGCTCGGTGAAATCGATGTGCGTGACCGGCTGCTCGGTGCCCTCGAAATAGCTGCCGTGGCGGCCGCTCGTGTAGTCGATGATCTGGTCGGGCACGACGAGCGCTCCGGGGCCGCAGTCGCCGCGGATGCCGCCGACCGTGGCCACCGCGATGACGCGCTCGACGCCGACCTCCTGCAGCGCCCAGATATTGGCGCGATAGTTGATCTCGTGCGGCGCGATCGTGTGCCCGTAGCCGTGGCGCGCGAGGAAGACGATCGGCTTGCCGTCGATATGGCCGAAGGTCAGCGCGCACGACGGGTCGCCGAAAGGCGTTCGCACCACCTCGCGGCGTGCGTCGTGCAGTCCCGGCAGGCGGGCGAGTCCGGTACCGCCGATGATCGCAAGCATCCGTTCAGTTCTCCGCTCGGTTCTCAGCTCCGGGCGCCGCCATTCGCAGCAGCGCCGCTTCGTCCAGCACGGGAATGCCCAGCTCGTGCGCACGCGCGAGCTTGCTGCCGGCGGCCTCGCCGGCGACGACGAAATCCGTCCGGCGCGACACCGACGACGTCACCGAGCCGCCGTGGCGGCGGATCCATTCGTGCGCCTCGTCGCGCGACATCGTCGGCAGCGTTCCGGTGACGACGAAGCTGCGGCCGACGAACGCCGCATCGGCCGGCGCGGCGGTCGTCGCGGCTTCGTTCGTGACGCGCGGCCATTCGATTCCCGCGGCGAGCAGCGCGGCGACCGCGTCGCGAT
>QEVN01000173.1 GCA_003576795.1 Burkholderiales bacterium | reverse complement strand
GCCGGTCTACACGATGCGCTTCGGCGCTCGCCAGGCGATCGGGCTGGGCGTGTCGATGGCGCCGAGCGGCGACGTCATCCGCCTGGGCGAGAACCTCGAACGGACGATGCAGCGGCTGCACGAGGAACTGCCGATCGGCATCGAGTTCGCGAAGGTTGCCGACCAGCCGCGCATCGTGCGCGATGCGGTGGGCCTGTTCATGCGCGTGCTCGCCGAGGCCGTCGCCATCGTGCTGCTGGTCGGCTTCCTCAGCCTGGGACTGCGCACGGGCGCGGTCGTCGCGCTGACGATTCCGCTGGTGCTGGCCGGCACCTTCGTGGCCATGCGCTGGTTCGGCATCGACCTGCATCGGATCTCCACCGGCGCGCTGGTGATCGCGCTCGGCCTGCTGGTCGACGACGCGATGATCGCGATCGAGATGATGGCGCGCAAGATCGAGGAGGGACTGGACCGCTTCTCCGCGGCCACCTTCGCGTACCGCAGCACGGCGTTTCCGATGCTCACCGGCACGCTGATCACCGCATCGGGCTTCCTGCCGATCGCGACGGCGCGCTCGCAGTCGGGCGAATACGCGTTCGGCATCTTCGCGGTGGTGACGATCGCGCTGCTCGTGTCGTGGGTGGCCGCCGTCACCGTCACGCCCTTCCTCGGCTACCGCCTGCTGAAGGAGCGCCGCGATGCCGCGCACGAGCTCTTCGACACGCGCTTCTACCGGATGCTGCGCGCGACGATCGAAGCGTGCATGCGCCGGCGCCGGACGACGATCGCGCTCACGCTGCTCGCTTTCGCGCTCGGCATCGTCGGCATGCAGCGCACCGAGAAGCAGTTCTTCCCGTCGTCGAACCGCGCCGAGATCCTCGTCGAGCTGTGGCTGCCGGAAGGCGCGAGCTACCGCGCCACCGAGGAGCAGGCGCGCCGCCTCGAAGCGGTGCTCGCGCAGGACCGCGACGTCGAGACCTTCGTCGGCTATGTCGGAAACGGCTCGCCGCGCTACTACCTGTCGCTCGACCAGCAGCTCTACCGCAGCAACTACGCGCAGTTCGTCATCCTGACGGCCGACGTCGCCGCGCGCGATCGCGCACTGGCCCGGCTGCGACGCCAGCTGCGCGAGGACTTCCCCGACGTGCGCGCGCGGGCCTTCCGCACGCCGCTCGGACCGCCGGTTTCGTATGCCGTGCAGTTTCGCGTGATGGGCGCCGATGCCGACCGGTTGAAGACCATCGCCGCCGACGTCGCCGAGCGCGTTCGCGCCGACCCGGCGACGATCGACACGCACCTGGACTGGGGCGAGCGGTCGCCGGCCGTGCGCGTCGAGGTCGACCAGGACAAGGCGAGGGCGATCGGACTGAGCTCCGGGCAGGTCTCGCGCGCACTCGCCACGGCGATCTCCGGCGCGACGATCGGGCAGTTCCGCGAGGACGACCGGCTGATCGACGTCGTGTTGCGCGCACCGCCCGGGGAGCGCGCGTCGCTGGCGAGCCTGCACAACCTGCAGATCCCGACCGCCACCGGTCGCTCGGTGCCGCTCGCGCAGGTCGCGACGATCGAGGAGACGCTCGAAGAGCCGATCGTCTGGCGGCGCAGCCGGGTGCCGGTGATCACCGTGCGCGCCGACATCGTCGAGGGCCTGCAGGCGCCCGACGTGGCCGCGCGCATCGACCCGACGCTCGATGCGGTGCGCGCGAAGCTGCCGGCCGGCTATCGCATCGAGGCCGGCGGACCCTACGAGGACAACGCGAACGCGCAGGACTCGATCGTCGCCGGAACGCCGATGCTGCTGGCCGTCGTCGCGCTGCTGCTGATGGTGCAGCTGCGCAGCTTCTCGCTGTCGGCGATGGTGCTGCTCACCGCGCCGCTGGGCGTGATCGGCGTGGCGGCGGCGCTGCTCGTATCGGGCCGGCCTTTCGGCTTCGTCGCGATGCTCGGACTGATCGCGCTCGGCGGAATGATCATGCGCAACACGGTGATCCTGGTCGACCAGATCCGCCAGGACCTGGAGGCCGGCCGCACGCGCTGGCAGGCGGTGCTCGAATCGACGGTGCGCCGCTTCCGGCCGATCTCGCTCACCGCCGCGGCAGCGGTGCTGGCGATGATTCCGCTGTCGCGCGACGTGCTGTGGGGTCCGATGGCGGTGGCGATCATGGGCGGCCTGCTGGTCGCCACGGTGCTCACCGTGCTCTTCGTGCCGGCGCTGTACGTCGCGCTGTACCGCGTGGACGACGAGCCGAAGCGTTCGGTCCGGTAAAGCGTTTGCGTCAGGCGGCGCCGCGCTGCTTCGTCGAGAGATCGCGCTGCACGCGCACGACCTCGAGGAACGCCGCGAGGATCGGCGAACGATCGTCGCGCCGATAGACGCAGCTCAGCTCGATGTCCTGCAGGATGCGCGAGGCCAGCGGCCGATAGACCACGCCCGGCAGCTTCAGCGTCGCCGCCGAGGCGGTGGTCACGCTGATGCCGAAGCCGCCCGCCACCAGCGCCACGCAGCTCAGCCAGTCCTCGACCATCTGCACCATGTTCAGCCGCACGCCCTTGCGCTGGAACGCGCTGCTCACCATCTGCGCGAGCCCGGGCACCGGTCGCTTCGGATAGAGAATCATCGGCTCGTTGTGCAGGTCGCGCAGGCTCACCGTGCGCTGCGCGCACAGCCGATGCCCCTTGTGCAGCGCGACGACGAGCTTCTCGCGCAGCAGCACCTCGATCGTCAGATCCGGCTCGGGCGAAACCAGCCGGTTGAAGCCGACCGCGATGCGGCGCTCCCGCAGGGCGGCGATCTGCTCCGACCTGGTCATGTTGTGCAGTTCGATGTGCACCTCGGGCCGAGCGGCGTGGAAGCGGGCGAGCAGCCGCGGGATGACGTCGAGCACCCCGGAACCGAAGATGCCCACGTCGATGCGCCCGATCAGGCCCTGGCCGGCCAGGCGCGTGCGCTCCGTTGCCCGTTTCGCCAGCGCGAGGATGTTGGGCGCTTCCTCGAGCAGCACCTGGCCGGCTTCGGTCAGCTCGACACCCTTCGGCGTCCGGTCGAAAAGACGCGTGCCGAACTCTTCCTCGAGCGCGTGGATCTGACGCGTGAGCGGCGGCTGCGCCATGTGCAGCCGCTCGGCGGCGCGGCCGAAGTTGCGCTCTTCGGCGAGCGCGACGAAGTAGCGCATCTGGCGAAGGTCCATCGCGATCGGGTTTCGCGCGGCGCGGATCTCGATACCCGGACCGTATCACGCACGTACCTTCCGCGCACGCGCTCGTCGTCGGTTCGATACCCGGTCGGTATCGGCTCGCTGGAATTCGGTATTGGACCGGCTGGCCGGACAGCCGCTAGTTTTCCCCGGAAGCCGCGCAGACGGCCTGCCCGAAGATCGAGAACGGCAAGAAGGAGACAGCCTTGAACGACGACTTCGATGCGCGTGCCGCCACGACACGCTCGAGCCGCCGCGACGCGCTCAAGATCGGCGCCGCGCTGGGGCTCTCCACGCTGCCGGCGATGCGCGTTCGCGCCGCCACCCCGATCCGGATCGGCTTCGTCAGCCCGCGCACCGGCCCGCTTGCCGCCTTCGCCGAACCGGACGAGTTCGTGATGGGGCAGGTGCGCAAGGCGGTCGGCGCCGGCGTGAAGCTCGCGGGCGCGACGTATCCGGTGGAGATCGTCTACAAGGATTCGCAGTCGAACTCGAACCGCGCCGCCGATGCCGCGGCCGAGCTGATCCTGAAGGACAAGGTCGACCTCGTCGTCGCAGCCTCCACGCCGGCCACCACCAATCCGGTGGCCGACCAGTGCGAAGTGAACGGCATGCCGTGCATCACCGCGGACACGCCGTGGCAGCCGCATTTCTTCGGCCGCAACGGCGACCCGAAGAAGGGCTTCGAGTGGACCCACCATTTCTTCTGGGGGCTCGAGGACATCATCGGCACCTTCACCGCGCTGTGGTCGAAGCAGCCGACCAACAAGGCCGTCGGCGGCCTGTGGCCGAACGATTCCGACGGCAACGCGTGGTCCGACCCGAAGATCGGCTTCCCGCCGGTGCTCGCGAGCAGGGGCTTCCGGCTCTTCGACAAGGGCCGTTTCCAGCTGCCGTCCGACAACTTCACCGCGTTCATCTCGGAGTACCGGAAGAACGACGTGCAGATCGTCACCGGCGTGCTGCCGCCGCCGGACTTCGGCAACTTCTGGGCGCAGGCCGGCCAGCAGGGGTTCCGGCCGAAGATCGTCACCGTCGCGAAGGCCACCGAATTCCCGGCGGCGGTGGAGTCCTTCGGCGATCGCGGCGCGGGGCTGACCGTGGAGACCTGGTGGTCGCCGGCGCACCCCTTCGGCTCGAGCCTGACGAAGCAGAGCTCGGCGCAGTTCGCCGCCGCCTACACCGAGACCACGAGCCGGCCGTGGACGATGCCGATGGCCTTCAAGCACGCATTGTTCGAAGTCGCGATCGACGCGCTGCGGCGCTCGGCCGGCCGCGATCCGCAGGCGATCCGCGACGCGATCCGCAACACCCGGCTCGACACGATCGTCGGTCCGATCGACTTCCGCACAGGGCCGGTACCCACGGTCTGCAAGACGCCGCTGGTCAGCGGCCAGTGGAAGCGCCGCGGCAAGGCGCTCGAGCTGCTGATCGTCGAGAACAGCCTGGCGCCGGCGATCCCGGTGCAGGACTCGCTCGAGCTGATCGC
>QEVN01000172.1 GCA_003576795.1 Burkholderiales bacterium | reverse complement strand
CACGAGGTCTCGATCTCCGCGAGCGGCACCGTCCACAGCTTCTCGTTGTACGGCACCGCGAAATGCCTCGCGATGCCGGCGCCCCAGACGCGGTGGATGAACTCGAGGAAGTTCGACGGCGGCTGCGCATCGCGCGGCGGGCCGTCGCCGCCGATCGCACCGAAGCGCGCCTCGATCGCGCCGACCAGGCACTCCTCGAGCACTTGCGGCGGCAGCCCGTGCAGCGATCCCTGGAACGGATAGCGCGTGTGCACGCCCTTGCTGAAGATCCATGCTTCGCGGTTCTGCCAGTGCAGGTTCTCGCCGAGCAGCAGGTCGTACAGCCCGAGCACGTACGGGTCGTTCGAGAACATGATGTGGCCGGCGCAGTCGAAGACGAAGCCGCCTTCCTCGATCGAGCGGCACCAGCCGCCGACGCGCTTGCCGCGCTCGACGAGCAGCACGTCGTTCTCGCCGGCGAGGCCCAGGTGATAGGCCGCCGACAGGCCGGTGGGCCCGGCGCCGATCACCAGGTGGCGAACGTCGCGCTGCGCGCGCCGGCTCGGTGCGCGTGCCGTCGAGGCGAGCGCTTCGGCGTCGGTTGCCGTGGCGTCGTCGACGAGTCCGGCCAGCTCGCGCATCGCCACCGGCGTCGTTCCCTTCGCCAGGCGTTGCTTCAGCAGCGCGTCGATGCATTCGACGCTGCGGTCCCACGAATACTCGGCGACGCGGGCCGCCGTCCGCTGCTCGCGCGCCGCGCGTTCGGCCGGCGTTTCCGCGAGCCGTTCCTCGCAGGCGCGCACGAAGGCCTGCGCATCGTCGGCGATCGCGACCACGTCGCCGTAGAGCGTGGCCACGTCGTTCACCGCGGTGCCGACGATCGGCTTGCCGGCGGCCATGTATTCGAGCGTCTTGGTCGGACTGATGAAGCGGGTGGCGGCGTTCCTCGCGAAGGGCAGCAGGCACAGATCCCAGTCGGCGAGCAGGAACGGCAGCCGCGCGTAGGGCTGCATGCCGAGCCAGTGCAGGTTCGTCCGCTGCGGCAGCGAGGCGGGATCGATCTTCGCGACCGGGCCGACCATGACGACCTGCCACTCCGGATGCGCGTCGGCGAGCGTGGCGACCAGGTCGCGATCGAGGCGCTCGTCGATCACGCCGAAGAAGCCCAGCCGCGGGCGCGCGATGTCGCGCTGCAGGTCGGCGGCGTCGCGCGCCTCCTCGGAATCGAAGGCCTCGGGGGGCGGTGCGAAGTGCAGCGCCTCCACGGCGCTGGGCAGACAGTGCACGTCCTTGCCGTGCGCGCGCTTGGCTTCGTACAGCGAGGGCCCGCCGGTGAACACGAGGTCGGCCGCCTTGAGCAGCGCCGCCTCGCGCTGCCCGAGCTGGCGCGGCGCTGCGGCGAAGGCGGAAAGCTCGTCCATGCAGTCGTAGACGAGCGCGCGCGGACGCATCGAGCCGAGCAGCGGCAGCGCCATCGGCGTGTAGCACCAGACGAGATAGTCGTCGACGCCGTGCTCGGCCAGGTAGCCGGCGAGCAGCGATTTCAGCATCGGCAGCTGGTCGTCGTGAAAGCCCGCCGCCGGCACCGGCGTGCACGGGCGCAGCACCTGCACGCCGGGTCCGCCGGGAAGCACTTCGAGCCGCGGCTCGCCGCTCGCGTGCACCGGTTCCTCGACGAACAGCACCGGATAGCGGCGCGCCAGGCGCGACATCAGGTGCTGCGGGCGCTGGTAGACGAAGTTCCAGCGCAGGTGGGAGAACACGATCAGGTGCGGCATGTTGCGTTCCGTGCGACGTTGCGGGGGCTGCAGGGCCTGCCAGCGTTGCAGCCGACCGGCGTATTCGAGGTTGGGGAGTCGGGATCCGTCGGGGCGTTCGCCGAACGGTCGGCGGGCGCGGACGACGTCCCACAGGCCGCTGTCGTGCCAGTGATCGGGGTCGTCCCAATCGGGGCGGTTGATCAGCGGATACAGGCACAGGCCGTGGACCGGCACGCCGGCGGCGCGCGCGCGCAGGACTTCCGCGGCGACGTCGTCGAGCCACTGCGCACGGCCGGCGCCGAAGTGGCCGGTTTCGGCGACGATCAGCGGGCGTCGATAGCGCTGCCAGGCGGCGGCGAGCAGCGTCGAGAACGGCGCGCGGCGCGGATCGCGCTCGCTCCAGGAAAGCCGCTTCTCGGTGAGGATCTCCCACTGGCTCGAGTGGTAGTGGTTCGCGCCGAGCCAGTCGATCGCATCGGGCGAGCCGCCCAGCTCGGGCGCTTCGCGACCGCAGAGCATGTCCCACGACTGCCACTGGTACGAGTCGATCTCGCGCGCGAGCGCGGCCAGCGTTGCGGCTTCCTGGGCATCGTCCACCTGCGGCGCGACGACGTGGATGAGCGGCTCGACGTGCAGGAATCGCGCGCCCGGATCGACCGCGCGGATCTCGTCCATCGCGCGCAGCGCGGCGCGTACGAGGCGGCGCTTGACCAGATAGCCGCTCTCGCGGCTGCTCTCGGCATCCGGCGCTGCGAGGCAGTAGGGATGCAGCAGCCTCGATTCGCAAACGGCCCAGGCGAGGAATCCGATCTCGTTGATCGGCGTGACGAAGAAGCCGCGCTCGCCGCTGCGCATCAGTTCCGTCGCCGCCGCGCGCGCGAAACGCGCGAAGCGTTCGATCATCGCGTCGTCGAGCAGGCTGACGTCGTCGGGCGTGCCGTAGTGCATCAACGTCCACAGCACCTGCACGTTGTTGCGGCGCGCGGCTCCGCGGATCGCGTGCAGCCGGTGCCAGTCGAAGCGTCCCGGCTGCGGTTCGGAGATCCGCCACCCGAGGCTCTCGCGCACGGTGCGGATGCCGAGCGCTGCGGCGGCGGCGTAGTCTTCGTCGAGCCGCTCGACGTGGGCGTTCGAGGCCGCCATGTCGAGGGGTTCGCCCGATCCGTTGCGGTGATCGGCGCCCTCGTAGCCGCCCATCCAGAACGAACGGAACGGTGCGTCGCTTGCGACATGCGGCGCAGGGGGCGCTGCGCTGCGCCGCATCGGTTGCTGCATCGAAGCCTCGAGGTTGCCGGTGATGCGCGCGGCGCAGCAATCGGCGTGCCGATGCGGCACTGCAGAAGCGTCAGGCCGAGGTGCGTGCGCTGCGGGTACGGGCGGCGGGGGCGGGCAGCGGGGCGCCGCCGAGCAGCCGGTCGAAGTACTCGATCGTGCGCGCGAGTCCGGCGCGCAGCGGCACGCTCGGCTGCCAGCCCAGTTCGCCGTGCGCGCGCGCGAGATCGGGCCGGCGCTGCACCGGATCGTCCACCGGCAACGGCTCGAAGACGATCGGCGAGGACGAGCCGGTGAGATCGAGCACGAGACGCGCGAGGTCGATCATCCGCGTCTCGGCGGCGTTGCCGATGTTGATCGGCCCGGTCAGCTCGGGCGGCGATTCGGCCAGGCGGATCAGCGCGGCCACCGTGTCGTCCACGTAGCAGAACGAACGCGTCTGCGTGCCGTCGCCGTACAGCGTGATCGGCTCGCCGCCCAGCGCCTGCACGATGAAGTTCGACACGACGCGCCCGTCGTCCGGATGCATGTTCGGACCGTAGGTGTTGAAGATGCGGGCGATCTTCACCGGCATGCCGTACTGCCGGTGGAAGTCCATGAACAGCGTCTCGGCGCAGCGCTTGCCTTCGTCGTAGCACGCGCGCGGGCCGATCGGGTTCACGTGGCCCCAGTAGCTCTCGGTCTGCGGATGCACCGCCGGGTCGCCGTAGACTTCGCTGGTCGACGCCTGCAGGATCGGCACGCGCAGCCGGTGCGCCAGCTCGAGCAGGTTCAGCGCGCCCAGCACGTTGACTTTCGCGGTATAGACCGGATCGAGCTGGTAATGCCGCGGCGACGCCGGGCACGCGAAGTTCAGGATCAGGTCGCAGTCGAGCTGCAGCGGCTCAACGACGTCGTGCTCGACGATCGCGAAGCGCCGGTGCGCCAGGAGCGGGCGCACGTTCGCGCGCGAGCCGGTGCGGAAGTTGTCGACGCACAGCACGCGATGGCCGGCGTCGAGCAGGCGTGCGCAGACGTGCGAGCCGATCAGTCCCGCGCCGCCGGCGACCAGCACCCGGCGCGCGCGGCTGCGCGCTTCGCCGGTGATCCGCGCCGTTCGTGCTCCGTCGATCCGCATCGTCGCCTCCGTTCGTCCGTCACAGGAAGAGCACGCGGTGACGAACCGATGCGACGCTTCGCCAGAAAACCGAAGCGAGCGGGATCGTCGCCGACGTGATCGCCATCTCGGCGACGTGACGCGGCGCGTGCGTGGTGCCCTGCAGCCGCTTGACCGTGAGATACAGCGTGACGAGCAGCCAGGGCGCGAGTGCGACGAGCGCGGCGCGCGGACGGCCGGCGGCCGCGGCGAGCGCCGCGACGAGCACCGACGCGGCCGCGACGTAATACTCGATCGGCGGCACGCGACGGATGCGCTCCCGGTACAGGCGCGGGTGCTTGCGGTAGAGCAGGGCGTCGAACACGACCTTGCGCTGCTGTGCCAGGCTCACGCCGAAGCCGGCTTCGCGCACCGGATGCACGACGAGCGCATCGGGCGCGCGCTCGATGCGGAAGCCGGCCTCGATCAGCCGGAAATGCAGATCCGAGTCTTCGCGCCAGGCCGAAGTGAAGCGCTCGTCGAAGCCGCCGATGCGCTCGAGCACGTCGCGACGCACGAAGCAGTTCGCGGTGACGAATTCCGCGCGCGTC
>QEVN01000171.1 GCA_003576795.1 Burkholderiales bacterium | reverse complement strand
ACCTCCGGCTCGCTGTAGCGCATCGTGTTGAAGGCCTCGCGCGCCCCGCGCGCGTTCGTGCCGAAGCCGCGCGGCTCGCCGAAGTAGAGGTCGCCGGTCAGCTCGCGCAGGATCATGAGGTCGAGCCCGGCGACCACCTCCGGCTTGAGCGTCGAGGCGTCGGCGAGCTCGGGAAACAGGAACGCGGGCCGGTAGTTCGCGAACAGGTCGAGGTCCTTGCGCAGCCGGAGCAGCGCGGCCCCCGGCCGCTTCGCGTAGGGCAGCTTCTCGTCGCCCGGGACGCCGGCCGCGCCGAAGAGGATCGCGTCCGCCTTGCGCGCGAGGTCGAGCGTGTGCGGCGGCAGCGGATCGTCGTACGCGTCGAGCGCGGCGCCGCCGACGGGCGCGTCGACGAGCTCGAGCGGCGCTGCGCCGCCCACTGCGGCCCGCAGCACCTTGACGGCCTGCGCCGTGACCTCGGCGCCGATGCCGTCGCCGGCGAGTACCGCGATCTTCATGGACAGCTCCTCAGGCGCCTTCGCGCGGGAGGCGCGCCTCGTAGGCTTCGATGGCCGGCAGCAGCGACAGCGTGTAGTCGATCTCGTCGAGGCCTTCGAGCAGGCAGTGCTTGGCGAACGGGTCGACGTCGAACGGGTGCACGCTGCCGTCGGGCGCCACGACGTTCTGCGCCGGCAGGTCGATGGTCAGGCGCGCGCCGGGCTGCGCCGCGAGCTGGCCGAGCAGCGCCGTCACGACCGGCGCGGGGAGCACGATCGGCAGGAAGCCGTTCTTCAGCGCGTTCGACGCGAAGATGTCGCCGAACGACGGTGCGATCGCCGCGCGGAACCCGTAGTCGTGGAGCGCCCACACCGCGTGCTCGCGCGAGGAGCCGCAGGCGAAGTTGCGCTCGGCCACGACGATGCGCGCGTCGCGGTACGGCGCGCGGTTCAGGATGAAGTCCGGCTGCTCGCTGCCGTCGGCGCGGAAGCGCGCGTCGCGGAACAGGTAGCGGCCGAAGTCGTCACTGCGCGGCTTCTGCAGGTAGCGCGCTGGCACGATCTGGTCGGTGTCGACGTTCGGGCGCGCGATCGGCAGCGCCACGGCCTCGAGGCGGACGAAGGGTTCCATGCGGCTACGCCAGCGAGCGCACGTCGGTCAGCCGGCCGGTCACCGCGGCGGCGGCGGCCATCGCCGGGCTCATCAGGTGCGTGCGCGAGCCGGGGCCCTGGCGGCCGACGAAGTTGCGGTTCGACGTCGACGCGCAGCGCTGGCCGGGCGCCACGCGGTCGCCGTTGGTGCCGAGGCACATCGAGCAGCCCGCGAAGCGCCACTGGAAGCCCGCGTCGGCGAACACGCGGTCGAGGCCTTCCGCCTCGGCCTGCGCCTTGACCGTGCCCGACCCGGGCACGACCCACGCCTCGACGCCGGGAGCCACGCGACGTCCGGCGACGACGGACGCGGCGCTGCGCAGGTCCTCGATGCGCGCGTTGGTGCACGAGCCGATGAAGACGCGATCGATCGCGATGCCGGCGAGCGGCGTGCCGGGGGCGAGCCCCATGTAGTCGAGCGTGCGCATCATCGCGTCGCGCCGCTCGGCGTCGGGCGCATCCTGCGGATCGGGCACGCGCCCGGAGATCGGGAGCGCGTCCTCCGGGCTGTTGCCCCACGTCACCATCGGCGCGAGCCGCGTCGCATCCAGCGCGACGTCGCGGTCGAACGCCGCGCCGTCGTCGGTGCGCAGCGTCTTCCAGTCGCGCAGCGCCTCGTCCCACGCCGCACCGCGCGGCGCGTGCGGGCGGTCCGCGAGATACGCGAACGTGGCGTCGTCGGGCGCGATCATCCCGGAGCGCGCGCCGGCCTCGATCGACATGTTGCACAGCGTGAAGCGGCCCTCCATCGACAGCGCGCGCACGGTGGAGCCGGCGTATTCGATCGCGTAGCCGACGGCGCCGGCGGCGCCGATCCTCGCGATGATCGCGAGGATCAGGTCCTTCGCCGTCACGCCTTCCGGCAGCGCGCCGTCGACGGCGATGCGCAGCGTCTTCGGGCGGCGCTGCCAGATCGTCTGCGTGGCGAGCACGTGCGCGACCTCGGAGGCGCCGATGCCGAACGCGAGCGCGCCGACGGCGCCGTGCGTCGACGTGTGGCTGTCGCCGCAGACGATCAGCATGCCGGGACGCGACAGGCCCTGCTCGGGCGCGACGACGTGCACGATGCCCTGGCGCGTGTCGCCCAGCCCGAACATGCGGATGCCTGCGCGCGCCGTGTCGTCGGCGAGCGCCTGCGCCATCCGCGCCGCCTCGGGGTCGGGCGCGTCCTCGAGCGCGCGGCCGTCCGTGGGGACGTAGTGGTCCGGCGTGGCGAACGCGCGCGACGGCACGCGCGGCTGAAGCCCTCGCTGACGCAGCATCGCGAAGGCGGGGGCGGAGCCGTCCTGCAACAGGTGGCAGTCGACGTAGAGCAGCGTGCGTCCGTCGTCGCGCTCGGTGACAACGTGCCGGCGCCAGATCTTGTCGAACAGGGTGCGCGGAGGCGAGGACATGGGAGGAGGGTGGCAGAGGCCGGCGACGGCCGCGGCCGGTCCGGGTCGATGACGTCGGTGCTCCCGTTGCGTCGCTTGCGCCGTCGCGGGGACGACGGCGTCGGACAGGTCGCGCGAAGGTCCGGGAAGGATGTCGATTCCGGCGCGCTGGAACGCACGCGCATCCTGCGGCGCCGGCGTCGCGACGGCCTGCGCAGGATGCTAGTCGACCGGGATTGATCTGCAAGCACAATTACCGCATAGTGCGTTTGACGAAAACTCATATCTACCGATGCTGCGCCGCCTGCCGCCGCTCAATGCCGTCCGCGCCTTCGAGGCCGTCGCCCGCAACGGCAGCGTCACGCGCGCCGCGCGCGAGCTGTCGGTCACGCAGGGCGCGGTCAGCCGCCACGTCGGCACGCTCGAGCACTGGCTGGACATGAAGCTGTTCGTGCGCACGCAGCGCGGCGTCGAGTTAACCGCACAGGGCGCGACGTACTTCCGCGCGCTGCGCGGCGCGCTCGACCAGATCGATCACGCGACCCGCCAGTTACAGCAGAGCCCGGACGAGAACCTGCTGCGGCTCAAGCTGCCGCCGACGTTCGCGATCCGCTGGCTCGTGCCGCGGCTCGCGGCGTTCCACGCGCTGCACCCGGGCATCGACGTGCAGATCACCACGTCGCACGACCGCGCGGACTTCGACCGCGAGGACATCGACGCGTGCATCCACTCCGAGCGCGAGCCGCCGGCCGGCCCGGGCTTCCGCAAGCTGGTCGGCGAGGTCCTGCTGCCGGTGTGCAGTCCGCGCCTGCTCGAGCGCGGACCGCGGCTCGAGCAGCCCGGCGACCTCGCGCGCCACGTGCTGCTGTGCTCGCTGAACCGGCCCAACGACTGGCCGGCGTGGCTCGCGGCCGCCGGTGCGCCGCACGTCGACGGGAACAGCGGGCTCAAGTTCGAGAACGCGGCACTCGCCTACCAGGCGGCGATCGACGAGCTGGGCGTCATGATCGCGCAGCGCGCGCTGGTCGAGGACGACCTGCGCAGCGGGCGCCTCGCCGCGCCGATCGCGCTGCCGCTGCGGACTTCGGGCGGCTACTACCTCGCCTATCCGCCGCACCGGCCGCGGTCGGCGCGCGTCGCCGCGTTCGAGGACTGGATCGTGCGCGAGGCGCAGGCGACGGGGGAGGGATAGCGCAATTCGGGGTCAGCGCAATTCGGGGTCGGAGACGGCATTGCGCCGCTTCGCGCCCGCAGTGCCGTCTCCGACCCCGAATTGCGGGCTCCGACCCCGAATCGGCTCTGACGCCGAATCGGCACGGGTGTCGCCGCTCCTTACGACCGCCGGCGGCGGAACGCCGGCGGCGCTCGTAAAGCACGGATTGTTCATCGTTTATCGCCTCGGCGCGGACGTTGCTTGCGGTGACCGGACCCCGGGGCGACTCGAACCCCGGCAACACCGTGGAGGGAGCACGATGAAGACGATCCGGACGGTCGTGTCGACGCTCGCGCTGCTCGTCGCAGTGGGTGCCTCCAGCGCCCAGGCGCAGTCGCTTTCCTATGCTGTAGCGGTCACGGACTTCGAGGCGCCAACGATCTTCGGCTTCTCCTTCCTTTTCCCGATCGCGCCGACGACGGGGCTCTACAACTATTCGGTGACGCTCGCTGCGACGTTGACGGACGGCGGCGACGGGGCGATCTCGATGTCGCCGGTTGCCCCCGCCACGTCCATGTTCAGCTTCGGCGTCAACGGCTCGATCGAGCTCTTCGCCGACGCGCTGGGGTCGGTCACGTCGTCGTTCGGCCCGCTGACGTTCACGGGCATGGTCGATTGCGGCGCGATCGTCTGCTCCAGTCTCTATGCGATGCTGACGTTCGCCGGATCGGGAGGCAGCGACGTCTATGGCGTCACGGGCTCGATTGCGCTCACGCAGATCGTGAGCCGTGTCCCCGAGCCCGGCTCGCTCGCGCTTCTGGCACTGGGCCTCGGCGGCCTCGCCCTCGTGCGGCGTCGGCGTGAACGTCCCGGCGTCGCGCGCGCGCGCCGGCCCTAGCGCCTGGCTTCGGCATCCGCGAGCAGCCGGTCCACCGCGGCGCGCAGCGCGGCGATCTCGCGTGCCTGCGTCGCCACGACCGCGTCGCGCTCGCGGATCGCTGCGTCGAGCTTCGCATTCAACCCCTGGATGGCGGCCAGCGCGATGCCGTCGGCGTCGACGGTGCTGATGTG
>QEVN01000170.1 GCA_003576795.1 Burkholderiales bacterium | reverse complement strand
TGCCGGGGTTCGCACTCTTATACCATCGCTCGCGATGAACGATCGCCGCTTTCCCTTCCACGCTCCGATCCCCGCGCTGCTGGCCGCATTCCACGGCGGGAAAGACTCGCCGCGCGCGCTGCTCGAGCGCTGCTTCGCCGCGATCGATGCGCACGACGACATCGTGAATGCGCTGCCCACGCGCGTGGATCGCGACGCGGCCCGCGCGGCGACCGACCGCATCGGCGCGTCGATCGCGCGGGGCGATGCGGTCGGCGCGCTCGCCGGCCTGCCCTACTGCGCGAAGGACACGCACGCCACCGCGGGCCTGCGCACCACCTGGGGTTCGCCAATCTTCGCCCGCCACGTGCCGACGGCGAACGACCCGGCGGTGCAGCGCATGCTCGACGCAGACGCGGTGCTCGTCGCGAAATCGAACACGCCCGAGTTCGCCGCCGGCGCACAGACCTTCAACCCCGTGTTCGGCGCGACGCGCCATCCCTTCGACCCGTCGCTGACGGTCGGCGGCTCCACCGGCGGCGGCGCCGCCGCGCTCGCCTGCGGGATGACGATCGTCGCCGACGGCTCGGACCTCGGGGGCAGCCTGCGCAATCCGGCGAGCTTCTGCGGCGTGGTCGGCATGCGGCCCAGCTCCACCGTCGATCCTTCGCTGCGCAACGCGACGAACGTCTTCGGCACGCTGAACCAGATCGGCGCGATGGGCGCGCGCGTCGCCGATCTGCGCATCGCGCACCGGGCGATCCGCGCGCCGGCGGCTCGCCGTCCGCTCGCCGAATGGCTCGACGCCTGGGCGCGCGAAGCGCAACGGCGGGCCGAGCGCGCTGCGCGCCCGCTGCGCCTGGCCTGGTCGATCGACTGCGGCGGCTCGATGCCGGTCGCTGCCGTCGTTCGGGCCGCCATCGAAAGGGCGATCGATCGGCTTCGCTCGTGCGGCGTCGAGCTGGTCGAGGCATGGCCCGATCTGTCGGGCGCCGACGAGTGCTTCCAGGTGCTGCGCGCCGAGTACTTCGTCGAGAACTGGGCCGGGCTGTACGAGACCGACCGCGCGCGCCTGAAGGACACCGTCGCCTGGAACATCGAGCAGGGCCTGGCGCTCGACGCCGCGCGCATCGCCGACGCGGCGCGTACGCGCTCGGC
This sequence comes from Burkholderiales bacterium, assembly GCA_003576795.1. Classification (GTDB taxonomy): domain Bacteria; phylum Pseudomonadota; class Gammaproteobacteria; order Burkholderiales; family Burkholderiaceae_E; genus Zeimonas. The sequence continues at coordinate 7,241 of QEVN01000170.1, read as the reverse complement.
GATCTTCGAGCGCGTCGCGCGCTTCGTCTCGGGCTTCGATGCGTGGCTGCTGCCGACCGCGCAGGTGCTGCCCTTCCCGATAGCCGTCGCCTACCCCACCGAGATCGACGGCGAGCCGCTGCGCACCTACATCGACTGGGTGGCGAGCTGCTACCGGATCACGGTCAGCGGCCATCCTGCGCTGACGCTTCCGGCGGGTTTCGCCCGCGCTGCGCCGGACAAGACGCTGCTGCCGGTGGGCCTTCAGCTGGTCGGCCGCTTCGGCGCGGACGAGGCGCTGCTCGACGTCGGGGAACGCATCGAGCAGTGGCTCGCACCGTCGAACGACGCGCGCCCGGCACTGCGCACGCCGTAGCGGCCTCGCGCCCCTCGTTCGTCGCGGCTCAGAGCACCAGCGGCCGGTTCGGCAGTTCGTCGACGTCGGTCGTCCCGGCCCCGCGCGGGAAGGCCGCCGCGAGCAGGCGGCCGATGCGCTCGATCGCCGACAGCGTTCCGGCTTCGAAGTCGCCGCGACGATAGGCGTCGCTCAAGGACGTGCAGATCTCGCGCCAGTACCCGGCATCGATTCTCGCCGCCGCCGCCCGGTCGGCGACGATCTCGACCGCGTGATCGGCGAGCAGCACGTAGAGCAGCACGCCGTTGTTCGCTTCGGTGTCCCACACGCCGGTATTGGCGAACACCTCGAGCGCGCGTTCGCGCGGCGTGCGGCCGCGCCGGACGTCGTCGATCGGCAACGACGCCTCGATCGCGAAGCGCAGCTCGGCCGTGTGCTCCTGTTCGCTGCGCTCGATCGCCTGCTCGATGCGGGCGAGCGCCGCGTCGGGAAAGGCGCGCCGCGCGCTGGAGGCGCCGTGCCGCAGGTGCGCCCACCAGCGCGCGATCGTTCCGGCCATCGCCGTCTCCGTCACCATCCGCCGGAGGCGCCGCCGCCGCCGAAGCCGCCGCCTCCGCCGCGAAAGCCGCCGCCTCCCCCGAAGCCGCCTCCGCCGCCCCAACCCCCGCCGCCCCACGGACCCGGGAATCCGCCCGGACCGCTGCGCCACGTGTGACGCCCGGTGCGCCCCATCGGCGCGCCGGTGGAGAACATCGACAGCAGCAGGAAGAAGAGAAAGAAGCCCGCGAGGCCGGCGAACGCGGCCGATGCGCCGCCCACCCATGCGGCGACGCCGCCGAGCGCGCCGCCGAGGGCCGAGCCGAAGAGCCGCCCGAAGATCGACCGCACGACGAGCCCGACGACGAAGGCGCCCAGCAGCAGCGCCACCCAGTCGACGCCCTGCGACTGCGCGGGCGCGCCGCGCGCTTCGCCGCTCCATGCCGGCGGCAGCGCCTCGCCGTCGATCAGCCGCACGAGATCGTCGACGGCGGCCTTCAGGCCGGCGTAGTAGTCGCCCTGGCGGAAGCGCGGCGCGATCGATTCGTCGATGATGCGGCGCGCATAGGCGTCGGGGATCGCGCCCTCGAGCCCGTAGCCGACCTCAATGCGCACGCGTCGATCGTTCTTCGCGACGACGATCAGCACCCCGTCGTCCACGCTCTTTCCCTCGACCTTGCCGCGCCCGATCTTCCACTGTTCGGCCACGCGGATGCCGTACTGCTCGATGGCCTCGGGTTGCGTGGTGGGCACCATCAGGATCGCGATCTGCGATCCCTTGCGCTGCTCGAACGCGGCGAGCTCGTCTTCGAGCGAGCGGCGCTGCTCGGCGCTCAGCGTGCCGGTGAGATCGTTCACGCGGCCCTGCAGCGGCGGAACGGCGACGGGATCCTGCGCCAGCGCCTGCGACGCGAGGAAGCCCAGGAGCGCCAGCGCCGCCAGCAGCGCACGCACTGCGTGCCCCGCCGCCGCCGATGCGGCGACAACGGGGTACGCCGTCCTGCTCACTTCGTCGCGCCCTGCGGCCGGTTGAAGTCGACGGCCGGCGGACGCGAGATCGCTCCCTCGTCCTGCACGGTGAACTGCGGCTTCGGCTCGTAGCCGAAGACCTTGGCGGTGAGGTTCACCGGGAAGCGGCGCACGAGCACGTTGTAGTTCTGCACGGCATCGATGTAGCGCTTGCGCGCGACGGTGATCCGGTTCTCGGTGCCCTCGAGCTGCGCCTGCAGTTCGCGGAAGTTCTGGTCCGACTTCAACTGCGGGTAGTTCTCGGCGACGACGAGCAGCCGCGACAGCGCGCCGGTGAGGTTGCCCTGCGCCTGCTCGAACTGGCGCAGCGACGCCGGGTCATCCGGATTCACCTGCACCTGCCCGACGCGCGAGCGCGCTTCGGTGACGCCGAGCAGGACGTCGCGCTCCTGCTGCGCGTAGCCCTTCACCGTCTCGACGAGGTTCGGGATGAGGTCGGCGCGTCGCTGGTACTGGTTGATCACCTCCGACCACGCCGATTTCGTCGCCTCGTCGGCCGACTGGATCTCGTTGTAGCCGCAACCGCCCAGGCCGAGCGCGAGCGCGAGCGCGCACAACATCTGCAGGATTCGCCGCATGCCGGTTCCCCGTTCCGTGGAATGAGGAGAAGCAGTCTACCGAAGGCCGGCTCTCCTGCCGGCAAAAGGTGCGGCGCGACGCCTCGTCATCCGGCGCGCAGTGCGGTGAACCGGCGACGGAACTTCGCGAGCTTCGGCGAGATGACCGCCGCGCAATACCCCTGGTAGGGATTGCGCTCGTAGTACCGCTGGTGGTAGCTCTCGGCCGGAAACCACTCGGTGAAGGGAACGACCTCGGTGACGATCGGCGCATCGAACACCGGCGTCCCGTCGTTGCCTTCGCCGCTCTCCAGGCGCTGGATGGCGTCGAGCGCCTCGCGCCGCTGCGTCTCGTCGAGCACGAAGATCGCCGATCGATACTGCGTGCCGACGTCGTGGCCCTGGCGGTTCGGCGTGGTCGGGTCGTGGATGCCGAAGAAGACGTCGAGCAGGTCGCGATAGCTCACCTGGCGCGGATCGAACTCGATGCGCACGGCTTCGGCGTGTCCGGTGTCGCCGCTGCACACGGCCTCGTAGGTGGGGTTGCGCACGCTGCCGCCGGTATAGCCCGACTCGACGGCGAGCACGCCGCGCATCTCCCGGAACACGGGTTCCAGGCACCAGAAGCAGCCGCCGGCGAAGATCGCCACCTGCCGGGGGCCCGCCTCGCTCGCGGCGTCGCGGCTCGTGTCGTCGCCCGTTCCCGAAGACTGCGTCACTCTTTCACCCCTGGAATGCGAGGGCCCCGAGCGCGAGCCCCCACAGGCTCGTCGCGACGATCATCGAAGCGCCCGAACCGATCAGGAATTCCCCGCATTCCTCGTCGCCCACGTCGAGCAGGATCCGCGCGCCGACCAGCAGCAGGTAGCCCGCCCAGGCGAGCGCGAACGGACTGAGCGCGGCGACGGGCACCGCCACCGAGGCGAGCGAGGCGAACCAGACCGGCGCCAGCCCGAAGAACGCCAGGTTCAGGCTCAGCGTGAAGTCGCGCCTTCCCTTGCAGCTCGGCGCGAACAGCGTGAAGGCGACCGCCATCGCAAGCACGGCGCCCAGCCACGTGGCGAAGAAGATCGGCGCGGTGATCGGCTCGATGCGCGGAGCGGCCTGCGCCACGTCGACGTTGAAGCGGGCCTCGGGCCAGAACAGGACGAGCAGCAATCCTCTCATCGCAGACTCTCGTTCGGACGTCGCACGACGGCCGATTCGAGCGGCGAAGCGCAAATTGCGTGCCCACGCGGCGTCCGCTCAGACGGAGGGACGCGACGCGCGATCGTCGCCCGGCCGTTCCGTCTGCGCCTGCGGGGCCGGCGCCGGCCTGCGACGGGGCGTCTCCTGCGCCTTGCGTGCGGCCTCCTCGCGAGCGCGCTGCATCGTCGTGTGCAACTGGATCGCGCCGTTGTGGTATTGCACCGGCCAGCCGATGCCGCGGAAGTCGTACTCCGCGGCGGCGTGCAGCGTGAAATACGGATCGGCCAGGTGCGGGCGAGCCAGCGCAACCAGGTCGGCGCGGCCGGAGATCAGCAGCGTGTTCACCTGGTCGGCCGTCGTGATCGCACCGACCGCCATCGTGGCGATTCCGGCTTCCAGCCGCACCTGCTCGGCGAAACTCGCCTGGTACATCCGTCCGTAGACCGGGCGGGAGGCGGGATCGGTCTGGCCGGTGGAGACGTCGATGAGATCGCAGCCGGCCGCCTTCATCGCGCGCGCCATCTCGACGGTGTCCGCGCCGGTGATTCCGCCGGGAATCCAGTCGGTGGCCGAGACGCGAACGCTCAACGGCTTCTCCTTCGGCCACACGGCGCGCACCGCCTCCAGCACCTCGAGCGGGAAGCGCATCCGCGCGGCGAGGTCGCCGCCGTAGGCATCCGTGCGACGGTTCGTGATCGGCGACAGGAAGCTCGCGAGCAGATAGCCGTGCGCCATGTGCAACTCGAGCATGTCGTAGTCGGCGCGCTCGGCGAGGATCGCCGAGCGGCAGAACTGCTCGACGATGCGATCCATGTCGGCGCGCGTCATCTCGCGCGGCACCTGGTTCACGCCTTCGCGATACGGAATCGGCGACGACGACAGCAGCGGCCAGTTCGCGTGTCCGCCCTCTTCCGGCAGCGGCCAGTCGATCTGCTCCCAGCCCAGCTGCGTCGATCCCTTGCGACCGGCGTGGCCGATCTGCATGCACAGCTTCGATTCGGTGTTCGCATGCACGAAATCGGCGATGCGGCGGAACGCGTCGGCCTGCTCGTCGTTCCACAGTCCGGTGCAGCCGGGCGTGATGCGCCCGTCGGGAGACACGCAGGTCATCTCGACGAAGACGAGCCCCGCGCCGCCGAGCGCGCGTGACCCGTAGTGAACGAGATGCCAGTCGTTCGGCATTCCGTCGACGGCCGAATACTGGGCCATCGGCGAGACGACGACGCGATTCGGCACCCACATCTCGCGCAGGCGGAACGGCGCGAACATCGGCGGCGCGGACAGCCAGGACGGATTCGATTGCGCGCCGCCGGACTGCGCCGCGGCAGCGTGGCCTGCCGCCGCGGTAGCGCCGCCGGCCCGAGCCGCGCCGTTGCCGCGCGCCGCGCCATTTCCGCGGTGGGCAGGCGCGAGCGCGATACCCAACGCTTCCGCCTGCTCGCGGTTCCACCACTCGGTAGCCTGCTCGACGAGTGCGGGATCGCGCAGCCGCAGGTTCTCGTAGGTGATCTGCTTGCTGCGCGTGAGCAGCGACACCGCGAACTGCATCGGGTGCATGTGCCAGAAGCGGCGCACGTTCTCGAACCAGACGAGCGACACGTTCGCCGAGTGCTGGATGCGCCCCGCTTCGTCGCGGCGCGCCTCCTCGTAGGCGGCGAGCGCGCGGTCCATCGCCTGCGCGAGCGTCTCGCCGCGCATCGAGTCGGAAACGTTCGCGACGATCGCCGCATGCAGCGCGATCGCGTCCTCGAGCGCCAGCTTCGTGCCCGAGCCGATCGAGAAGTGCGCGGTGTGCGCGGCGTCGCCCAGCAGCACGAACTGCGTGTCCTCTTCGCGATGACGCCAGGTGCGGCACGAGATCGTCGGAAACTGGCGCCAGAACGAGCGGTTGTTCAGCACGCGCGCGCCCTTCAGGTCGTCGGCGAACAGGCGCTCGACCCAGGCGACGGTGGCGGCCTCGTCCTCCACGCCCAGCCCCGACGCGAGAAAGGCCTCGTTCGTCGTCTCGATGACGATCGTGCATTCGCCCGGCCGGTACTGGTAGGCGTGCATGTTCCAGATACCGCCGTGCTCGTCCTCGCGGAAGCTGTAGTAGAAGCAGCCGGGCAGCGACATGTTCGCGCCGAGCCACACGAAGCGGTTCGTGCGCTGGTCGACCGAAGGCTGGAAATCGGCTTTCCACGCCTCGCGCACGGCGCTGTTGATGCCGTCGGCGGCGATGACGAGGTCGGCGCCCAGGTGCGTGCGCGCGCCCGGATCCTCGGTGCGGTAGCGCACGTCGATGCCGAGCTCGGCGCAACGGCGCTGCAGGATCTGCAGCAGCGCCAGCCGGCCGATACCCGAGAAGCCGTGCCCCGACGACTTCATCAGGTTGCCCTTGTACTGGATGTGGATGTCGTCCCAGTACGCGAAGTTCGCGGCGATCGCGCGATGCGTCGGCTCGTCGGTCGCCTCGAGATGGCCGAGCGTCTCGTCCGACAGCACGATGCCGAAGCCGAACGTGTCGTCGGGACGGTTGCGCTCGACGACGTCGATGCGCGCGTCGGGAAAGGACTTCTTCAGCAGGATCGCGGAATACAGGCCGGCCGGTCCGCCGCCGATGACGTCGATTCGCATGAGGTCTCCACCTGTGCGGCGCGGTTGGCGCCTTCGTGAAACGCGCCCCGGTTTCGCTTCTTCCGAAACGCGCCGGTTGCTCGTCGATTGCTTCAAGTTTAAAGTAATTTTCCGACAACGCAACAGGAGACCCCGGATGCACAAGAACGTGCTGCAGCCCCCCGGCTGGACGAAACCCCGCGGCTACGCGAACGGCATCGCCGCACGCGGCACCGTCGTCTCGGTGGCCGGACAGGTGGGCTGGAACGAGCGCTGCGAGTTCGAGACCGACGACTTCGTCGGCCAGGTGCGCCAGGCGCTCGCCAACGTACGCGCGGTGCTCGCCGAGGCGGGCGGCGGACCCGAGCACATCGTGCGGATGAACTGGTACATGACCGACCGCAACGACTACCTCACCGGCGGCAAGGCGCTCGGCGCGGCGTACAAGGAGTTCATGACCGACGCGGAAGGGACCGTGCACTATCCGGCGATGACGGCCGTGCAGGTGGTCGCGCTGATGGAGCCGCGCGCGAAGATCGAGATCGAGGTGACGGCGGTGGTGCCGATCGCCATGTGAGGCGCAGTTACTGCACGAGCGGCGAGTCCGCGGCATCGAGATCGACGCCTTCCAGCACCGCGTCGCCGGCCAGCACGCGCACGTACTGCCGCAACGCGGTGATCCAGCTCTGGCGCCGCAGCGCGGCCTCGACCGCGTCGCGCACCTCCTCGAACGCGGTCGCCGCTCCCGGATCGCGCTCGAGCACTTCGACAATGTGCAGGCCGAAGCGCGAGCGCACCAGTTGCGGCAGCACGCCGATGCCCGGGTGACCGAAGATCTCGCCGGCGAACTCGGGCGCGCAGTCCTCGCGTCGCAGCCAGCCGAGATCGCCGCCGCGCTCGCCGCTCGGGCAGTTCGAGTAGCGGCGAGCCGCCGCCGCAAAAGCCTCGTCGGCCTCGGCGCCGGGCCGGCGGCTGCGCAACTGCAGGAGCAGCGGCTCGGC
>QEVN01000169.1 GCA_003576795.1 Burkholderiales bacterium | reverse complement strand
CGGAGACGCTGGTGTCGCCGAGCGTCAGCCCGCGCTCGGCGAGCAGGTCCTTCAGGATCGGCAGCGACTGTTCGATCGCCTGGCGCGTCTCGGGTTGCACGGCCGAGAACGCGACGCGCGTCGATTCGCCGCTCAGCGTGAGCTCGATGCGCACCGGCCCGAGATCGGGCGGCTGCAGCTGGATCTCCGCGCGCTCGATTCCGGCGGCGCCGAGCATCGCGACCTCGGCCGCGAAGTGGGCAGGAAATGCGGCCGCGTGCAGCGGTGTCGCGATCGCGGCGGCGTGCAGGGTCGGCGTGTGCGTCGGCGCGTGCATGGGCGGCGCCGATACGCCGCGCGGCGATTCGAGAAGACCGGCGCCGCTCGCGGAGGCGGCGCGCGCGTGAGCCAGCTGTGCAGCGAAATCGTGCGATGCGCGCGCGGCGGTGGCATCGGTGGAGGACGCAGCGGAGGCGTTCCCGGCGGAGTCGACCGAAGCATCGGCGCCGAAGAGGGTCGACGCCGGCGCGTCGTTTGTGCCCGCGTCGACCGCATCGGCATTGGCGTCGGCGCCTGCGTCCGTGCCTGCCTTGGTCGTTGCCGCGAGCGGTTCGTTGCGCCCTTCGGGCTGCGTGGCGCCGAGCGAGGCGGCGCGCAACGTCGCGTCCTGCGCAGACGCGAGCGCGTCCCCGTCCGCAGCGGTGGCGGATGCCGGCGTATCGCCGCCGGCTACGGCCGCGGGGACCGGCTCGGCGACCGATGCGGGCGCCGGCGCGTGAATCGCGATCGATGCGGCATCGGCCGAGGCGAGCAAGGCCGCCACCGCGTCGGTGCCCACGGCGGAGTCGTCGCGCGCTGCGGTTTTCGCGTCGTCCGGAGTTTCGGTTCCGGGATCGTCTCGGGCTTCGGCCTCGGTGGCCCGCTCCAGGGCACGCGACATCGTCGTGCCGAAGCGTTCGCCCGGCGCGCGCGAGGCGTCGCCCGGCGTCTTCGATGCGCGTGCTTCGGCGGCCGAGCGAGCGCTGCCGGCGGCGAGCGGATCGCGCAGTACGCCTCGATCGGCCGGCGTTCGTGACGAGGCAGGATTCGTCGTCATTTCTCTCCTCCGTTGCGTCGCGTGGCGCTGCGAGCGGCGATTTCGTCGGTTTCGCGCTGCGCGATGCGTTCGCGCCGGCGCACGTCGGCCTCGTCGCGCCGCGTCTGCAAGGTGCGGAATGCGAGCAGCCGCTGCTGGCGCTCCACCAGCTCGGCGCGGCGCCGTTCGATGGCCTCCTGCAGCCCGCTGCGCACCCGCGTCTGCTCGTCGATCGCGCCGTCGAGCTTGCGTGCGAAGCGCTCGCGCACGCGCAGGAGGGCGGGGCCGATCTCGACGCGTTGCGCCGTGGCGCGCGCCTGCTCGTCGCGGTACGACGACAGCGTGTCGAGCGTGCGCTGCGCGGCTTCGGCGTCGCGATGCGCGCCTGCCACGCGCAGCGCCGCGTCGTCGCGCACGCGCTGCGCCTGCTCGATCAGCGCATTCAATGCGCGCCGCTTCATGCGGCCGAAGGATCGAGGAGCGCCGCGAGCGCGGCGCTGGCCGAGGCGAGATCGCAGCGCTCGGCCAGATCCTGCTGCAGGAAGCGCTGCATCGCCGGGTGCAAGGCGATCGCGCGATCCGTCTCGGCATCGGTTCCGGGCACGTATGCCCCGACCGAGATCAGGTCGCGGCTGCGCTGGTATTGCGACCACAGCGACTTGAATCGGCGTGCGTTCGCCTGCGCGGCAGGCGTCGTCACGTTCGTCATCACGCGCGAGATCGACTGTTCGATGTCGATCGCCGGATAGTGCCCCGCGTCGGCGAGCAGGCGGCTGAGCACGAAGTGTCCGTCCAGGTGCGAGCGCGCCGAATCGGCGACCGGATCGTGCGGATCGTCGCCCTCGGCGAGCACCGTGTAGAAGGCCGTGATCGAGCCGACGCCGTTGGCGCCGTTTCCGGTGCGCTCGATCAGCAGCGGCATGCGCGCGAACACCGAGGGCGGATAGCCCTTGGTGGCCGGCGGCTCGCCGATCGCCAGAGCGACCTCGCGCGCAGCCATCGCGTAGCGCGTGAGCGAATCCATCAGCAGCAGCACGTGTTGTCCGCGGTCGCGGAAATGCTCGGCGATCGCCGTCGCATAGACCGCTCCCTGCATGCGCGCCAGCGGCGGCGAATCACCGGGGGCGGCGACGACGACCGAGCGGCGCAGTCCCTCGGCGCCGAGGATGTCGTCGATGAATTCCTTCACTTCGCGGCCGCGCTCGCCGATCAGCCCGACGACGATCACGTCGGCCGACGTGTAGCGGGCCATCATGCCGAGCAGAACGCTCTTGCCCAGGCCCGCTCCGGCGAACAGTCCGAGCCGCTGGCCGCGACCGACGGTGAGCATCGCGTTGATCGCGCGCACGCCGGTGTCGAGCGGCTGGCGCACGGGCTCGCGCTCCATCGCATTGATGGGACGCGCGTTGATCGGCCGCATCGCGACGTCGGCGAGCGAACCGCACTTGTCGAGCGGGGCGCCACCGGCGTCGACGACGCGGCCGAGCAGGCCGTCGCCGATCGGCAGCTGGCGCATCCGGTCGGTCGCGCGGCGTCGCGGATGCGAGAGCGCGTGCAATCGCGCGGCGCATACCGGCGACTCGACCGGCGTCACGAGTGCGCCCGGCGACAGGCCGAGCGTTTCGCCGGTGGGCATCAGGAACAGGCGGTCTTCGGAGAAGCCGACCACTTCGGCTTCGACCGGGGTCGCGTCGTGCGCATCGTCGCTTTGCGAGACGAGGCACAGGCTCCCCACCGGAAGGCGCAGCCCCGAGGCCTCGAGAACGAGTCCTGCCGCGCGCACCAGCCGGCCCTGCACCGCGAAGGGCGCCGCCGACGACAGCAGCGCGCGCTGGTTCGCGAACAGCGCCGCCCACTCCGGCGCGACGATCACGTGCGGCCGCCTTCGTCGGACGCGCCGACCATGCCGACCGTGCCGGCTCCGTCGCTCGCGACGCCGGCGCGATCGGCGAGCCCGAGCGCCGCCAGCGTGCGTCGCCAGCGCGTTTCGATGGTCGCGTCGACGCGAGCGCGCGGGGTCTCGATGCGGCAGCCGCCGGCCGTGATCGATGCGTCGGCGACGATTTCGCAGTTCGCGTTCGCCAGGCGCGCGCCCAGCTCGTCGCGAACGAGCGCGGCGTCGGACGGATTCAGATGCAGGTGCATGCGCACCGATTCGTCGACGACGCTGGCGAGCGCTTCCTGCACGACGGGAACGATCGTCTCCGGGCGCAGCGCCGGGGTCGCGCGAAGCGCGTGCCGCGCGATCTCGATCGCGAGCGCGACGACGTCGTCGGCGGCTTCGCGTTCGATCGCCTGCATCCGCTGAGCGAAGGAGGCAACGAGCGACTCGATCCGCTGCGAGAGCGCGCCGCCGGCCGCCTTCTGCACGGTTTCGTGCTCGGCCTGCGCATGCGCGATGCCTGCCTGGAAGCCGCGCTGGAATCCGTCGGCCAGCCCCGATTTGCGTCCGGCCGCGTAGTCCGGCGCCGCCGCCGGCGAAGGAGCGTGTCTCGTCTCGTCGTAGCGCCCGGCACCGGAGGCGAGCGTTCCCATCGGGAACGGCGTATAGCCGTCCAGCCGCTCGGAAGCGATGATCCGGCTCGTTCCGCGCGCCTCAAACGAAGGCATCTTCGCCTCCGCCGCCCAGCACGACCTGCCCCTCGTCGGCAAGGCGGCGCACCGTCTTGAGGATCTCCTTCTGTTCGGTCTCGACCTCCGAGAGCCGCACCGGCCCCTTCGATTCGAGATCCTCGCGCATCGTCTCGGCGGCGCGCTGGCTCATGTTGCGGAAGATCCGTTCGCGCAGCTCGGCATCGGCTCCCTTGAGGGCGACGATCAGCGACTCGTTCGCGATCTCGCGCAGCAGCAGCTGGATCGCACGGTCGTCCAGGCGATTCAGGTCGTCGAAGGTGAACATCTGGTCGGCGATGCGCTGCGCCAGGTCGGCGTCGTGCTCGCGGATCGCATCGAGCACGGCCGTTTCGTTCGAGCCGCCGAAGAAGTTCATGATCTCGGCGGCCGCTTTCGTTCCGCCCAGTTTCTTGCGCTTGAGCTTCTCGCCGCCGGCCAGCACCTTCGTCAGCACGTCATTCAGCTCGCGCAGCGCATTCGGCTGGATGCCGTCCAGGGTGGCGATGCGCAGCATCACGTCGTTGCGCAGCCGCTCGGAGAGATGCATCAGCACCCCGGAGGCCTGGTCGCGCTCGAGGTGAACGAGGATCGACGCGATGATCTGCGGATGCTCGTTGCGGATCAGCTCGGCCACCGACTGCGGGTCCATCCACTTCATGCTCTCGATGCCCGAGACGTCGCCGCCCTGCAGGATGCGCTCGATCAGCAATCCCGCCTTGTCGTCGCCCAGGGCACGGCGCAGCACCGCGCGGATGTATTCGTCGGTATCGGCGACGAGCGTGCTCAGGTCGCCGGCGTCGTTCTGGAAGCGTGCGAGCACCGAGTGCAGCCGCTCGCGGCTGGTGGCGCGCGTTCGCGACATCGTCTCGCCGATCTTCTGCACTTCCTTCGGTGCCAGGTGCCGGAACACCTCGGCAGCGGCGTCCTCGCCGAGCGCCATCAGCAGGATCGCCGCGTCGGCCAGTCCCTGTTCGCTCATCGCGCGGCGACTCCTTCTTCGTTCATCGCGCGTGCGCTCCCGGTTCGTTTCATCACGGCAATGCCTCTCACGCGCCCTTCGATTCGGCACTGACCCAGCTGCGCACCACGTTGGCCACCGTCGACGGGTTCTCGCGAGCGGTCTTGAGGATGTCCTCCTGGCGCGAGGCAGACGGCAGCGCCTTCGGCGCGGACGC
>QEVN01000168.1 GCA_003576795.1 Burkholderiales bacterium | reverse complement strand
GTGTATCTGCAGCGGGCTCGATGACGACCGCCATGTCGGGCGGTACTTACGGCGAAAGCCGGAAGGAGTCTGGATGCTGCAGCAGCATCAGGTCGGTGCGTTGTTCGCCGTGTTCGTGCGAACCATCGGAGCGGCGCGTTTCGTGCGCGCCATAGCCCCGATGGCCGCGCTGGTGGCCGTCGCGTCGATCCCGCTGTCGCGGCCCGCCGCGTCGATCGATGTCGCGACGCCCTCGTCGGGTTTCGTGCGCACGCTCGCCGTTGCCCAGCGTGCGGCGAACGACTCGACCGACGCGATCGCGTCGAACGAGCGGCGGCATGCGATGCGAGGGGAGCTTCGCGCGCGCACCGGGGTCGCCGACAGCGTTCTCTCGCCGGTTTCGCGCATCGGCGACCGCTGGCTGCAGTTGCGCGCCGGGCAGCGCGCGATGCTGCGCAGCGTCGACGAGTCTGCGCGGCACGTCGGCGACCGGCTGCTGCATCCGGCTGCGCCGCCCGCGCCCGGCGACTGGTTCACGGCATCGACCTTCGAGGCTTTCGCACTGCTCGGCGACGCGGTGAAGACCGCTGGACCCGCGAGCCCCGTCGGACAGCGTGCGCCGCCCGATCCGGTGCCCGCAAGGGACGGGGGCGATCCGTCATCCGCAGCCGCGAACGAGGCCGAGCCGGTCGCGCAGCCACAGCCCCCGTCTCCGATCGTCGTCGAGCGCAGCGCGCTCGCCGCGGCACCCCGGCCCGCCGCATCCCCCGCGTCCGCCCTTGCGGCGAGCGCAGCGGCCGAAGGCAGAGCGGACACGCGCGACACGTTCTCGCCGCTGAAGCTCTCGCCCGAACAGCGCAACATCTCCCGATTCGTCGCGCGCCGCTATCGCCTGAATCTCGACGACGTGCAGCGCTTCGTCGCGCACGCATTCCACGCGGCGGGCGAGTTCCGGCTCGATCCGTATCTCGTGCTCGCCGTGATGTCGATCGAGTCGAACTTCAATCCCAATGCACGCAGCTCGGCCGGCGCGCAAGGCCTGATGCAGGTGCTCACGCGCGTGCATCTCGACAAGTTCGCGCCTTTCGGCGGCGCGCGTGCCGCGCTCGACCCGGTGGCGAACATCACGGTCGGCTCGCGCATCCTGAAGGAGTACCTCGTGCGCGAGGGCAGCGTCGAAGGCGCGCTGAAGTCCTACGTCGGCGCGGCATTGCTGTCGCACGACTTCGGCTACGGCAACAAGGTGCTCTCCGAACGCGCACGCATCGCCGCGGCCGCGCGCGAGGGTGCGACACCGCCGTCGACGACGGCCTCCGTGGCCGCGACGCAGATCGCGATGGCCGAACCGCAGCCGCGCGCGGCGACGGCGATCGCGGGCGACCGTTCCGGCGCTTCGGCGTCGCGCCAGGCGTACGGCGCGCTGCGGGCGCCGGCGCTTTCCGAAGCGAAGGCGCAGGAAGAACTCTGAGCGCAGGACCGGCTGCGCGGATAGCGGCGCGCGAACGCGCTGCGTGCCGCTGCGCGCCGATCCCCAGCGCCGATCCTCAGCGCCGCCCGCTGCCCAGGTAGCGCCCGAGCCGCGAGATCGCCTCCTCGAGCCGATCCATCGACGTAGCGTACGAAATCCGCAGGTGGCTCTCGGCCTCGTGCACGCCGAAATCCATGCCGGGCACGACGGAGACGAAGGTGCGTTCGAGCAGCTCGTCGGCGAAGCGCGCGCTGTCGTCGCTGTGCGCGCTGCAATCGACCCATGCGTAGAACGCGCCGTCGGGGGTGACCGGCACCGGCAGCCCGATCGCATTCAGCGCGGGGACGACGTAATCGCGACGCCGGCGGAATTCCTCGCGCCGCTCGCGATACACCGCCTGCGATTCGTCGTCGAAGCAGGCGAGCGCCGCGTGCTGCGCGAGCGTGGAAGCGCAGATGTACAGATTCTGCGCGAGCTTCTCGAAGGTGGCGGCGAGCGACGCGGGAACGACCAGCCAGCCCAGGCGCCAGCCGGTCATGTGGAAGTATTTCGAGAAGCTGTTCGAGACGATGACGTCCTCGCCCAGCTCGAGCGCCGTGCGCGTCGGTTCGGCGTAGTGCAGGCCGAGATAGATCTCGTCGACGATGGTGAAGCCGCCGCGCGCGCGCACGCCTTCGACGATGCGCATCAGCTCGTCGAAGGGGATCGACGTGCCGGTGGGGTTCGCGGGCGAGGCGATCAGCGCGCCGCGCGTGGCCCCGCTCCAGTGGGCATCGATCGCTGCGCGCGTCATCTGGAAGCGCGTGGCAGGACCGACCGGAACGGCGCGCGGCACGCCGTCGAACGCGGCGACGAAGTGCCGGTTGCACGGATAGCCGGGGTCGGTCATCAGCACTTCGTCGCCGACGTCCACGAGCGCGCAGCAGGCGAGCGACAGCGCGGCCGAGGCGCCGGCGGTGACGACGATGCGCGCCGGATCGACGTCGATGCCGTAACGCTGCCCGTAGTCGCGGGCGATCGCGGCACGCAGCGCGGCGAGTCCGTTCGCGGAGCTGTACTGCGTGTGCCCGGCGCGTGCGGCGCGCTCCAGTGCGGCGACCACCGGCGCCGGCGCCGTGAAGTCGGGCTCGCCGATGCTCATGTGGATGACCGGATGGCCGGCGGCCTGCAGCGCGGCGGCGCGCGCGACCACCTGCATCACGTGGAACGGGGCGATTCTTCCGGTGCGGCGAGCGAGCGGATAGGGATGCGGCGCGGTCATGCTGCCTTCATTGTATCGACGCGGCGGGAACGAACTCGCGCGAACGAAACTGACATAATCGTCGCCTCGTTCGGCAGGACACCAGGATGACGAACTCCGCGAATCCGGATCTGCGCAAGGCCGCGCTCGAGTATCACGAGGCCGGGACTCCGGGAAAGATCGCGATCGCGCCCACCAAGCAGCTCCTCACGCAGCGCGATCTCTCGCTGGCGTATTCGCCCGGCGTCGCCGCCGCCTGCGAGGAGATCCTCGCCGATCCGGTGAACGCGTTCCGCTACACGGCGCGCGGCAATCTCGTCGGCGTCGTCACCAACGGCACCGCGGTGCTCGGCCTGGGCAGCATCGGTCCGCTGGCGTCGAAGCCGGTGATGGAAGGCAAGGCGGTGCTCTTCAAGAAGTTCGCCGGCATCGACGTCTTCGACATCGAGATCGACCAGCCCGACCTCGACCGCTTCATCGACACGGTGGCGGCGCTCGAACCCACCTTCGGCGCGATCAACCTCGAGGACGTCAAGGCGCCCGACTGCTTCTACATCGAGCGCAAGCTGCGCGAGCGGATGAAGATCCCGGTGTTCCACGACGACCAGCACGGCACCGCGATCGTCGTGGGCGCAGCCGTCCTCAACGGCCTTCGCGTCGTCGGCAAGGACATCGGCGCGGTCAAGCTCGTCTGCAGCGGCGCGGGCGCCGCGGCGCTCGCCTGCCTGGAACTGCTCGTCGATCTCGGCCTGAAGCGCGAGAACGTCTGGGTCGCCGACATCGCCGGCGTCGTGTATCGGGGACGCGCCGAGCTGATGGACCCGATGAAGGAGCGCTTCGCGCAGGACACGTCGCTGCGCATGCTGGGCGAGCTGGTCGTCGACGCCGACGTCTTCCTCGGGCTGTCGGCCGGCGGCGTGCTGAAGCAGGACATGGTGACGCGCATGGGGCCGCGCCCGCTCGTGTTCGCGCTGGCGAACCCGGTTCCCGAGATCGATCCGGAGCTGGTGCGCGCGGTGCGTCCCGATGCGGTGATCGCCACCGGGCGCACCGACTACCCGAACCAGGTCAACAACGTCCTGTGCTTCCCGTTCATCTTCCGCGGCGCGCTCGACGTGGGCGCGACGACGATCACGCGCTCGATGGAGGTCGCCGCGGTGCACGCCATCGCCGATCTCGCGCGCGTCGAGATGTCCGACGTGGTCGCCGCCGCCTACGGCGCGCACGACATCTCCTTCGGGCCGGAGTACCTGATCCCGAAGCCTTTCGATCCGCGGCTGATCGTGCGAATCGCGCCGGCCGTCGCGCGCGCCGCGATGCTCGCCGGCGTGGCGACGCGCCCGATCGAGGATTTCGACGCGTATCACACGCAGCTCGAGCAGTTCGTCTACCACTCGGGCCATTTCATGCGCCCGATCTTCACCGAGGCGCGGCGCGCCGCCGGCAAGCGCATCGTCTATGCCGAGGGCGAGGAAGAGCGCGTGATGCGCGCCGTGCAGGTGGTGGTCGACGAGCGGCTGGCGCGCCCGATCCTCGTCGGGCGCCCGGCGGTGATCGAGCGCCGCCTCGAGCGCTTCGGGCTGCGGATGAAGCCGGGCGTCGATTTCGAGATCGTCAATCCCGAGTGGGACGAGCGCTACAAGTCGTACTGGCGCGAATACCACCGGCTCACCGACCGACGCGGCATCACCGAGGAATACGCGCAGATCGAGATGCGCCGGCGCCTCACGCTGATCGGCGCGATGATGATCCACATGGGCGAAGCCGACGGCATGATCTGCGGCACCTTCGGCGCCTTCCATCTGCACCTGAACTACGTCGACCAGGTGATCGGCCGGCGCGAGGGGGCGAGCGTCTACGCCGCGATGAACACGCTGGTGCTGCCGAACCGGCAGGTCACGCTGGTCGACACGCACGTGAACGCCGAGCCGAACGCGGCGCAGATCGCCGAGATCACGCTGATGGCGGCCGAGGAGCTGAAGCGCTTCGGCATCCCGCCGCGCGTCGCGCTGCTGTCGCATTCGAACTTCGGCAGCTCGAACCAGCCGAGCGCGCTGCGCATGCGGGAAGCGCTCGCGATCATCCGCGAACGTGCGCCCGATCTCGACGTCGACGGCGAGATGCACGGCGACCTGGCGCTCGACGCCCAGTTGCGTCGGCAGGTCATGCCGCGTTCCAC
>QEVN01000167.1 GCA_003576795.1 Burkholderiales bacterium | reverse complement strand
GCGCGGCCAACGCGCTGGCGCACGCGGCGCCGGCTCGCGCGCACGCCGTGCTGTGCCGGCGCGCCGACGGCACGCTGATGGCGAGCGTGCGCGCGCCGCTCGCTGCGCCCTCGGGCGCCGGCGAGCTGTGCGAGCGCTTCGGCGGCAACGGACGGCGGGGGGCCGGCGGCATCGACCGGCTGCCGGTGGACGACCTCGATCGCTTCGTGCAGGCCTTCGACCGCATGGAATGGGGAACGACGAAAAGGGAAATCGAACCATGAAACCGAAACTTCAATCGATCGTCTGCAGTACCCGGCCCGGACGGGTCGGTCCGGCCGTGGCGCACTGGTTCCACGAGCGCGCGCAGCGCCACGGGCGTTTCGATGCGCTGCTCGTCGACCTCGCCGACTTCGCGTTGCCCCTCTACGACGAGCCGCATCATCCGACGCAGCAGCGCTACGAGCACGAGCACACGAAGCGCTGGGCCGCGAGCGTGGCGAGCGCCGACGCCTACGTCTTCGTGCTGCCCGAGTACAACTACTCGCCGCCGCCTTCGTTCGTCAACGCGCTCGACTTCGTCTACCGCGAATGGAACTATAAGCCCTGCGGCTTCGTCAGCTACGGCGGGATCTCGGGCGGGCTTCGCGCCGCGCAGCAGGCGAAGCTGCAGGCCACGACGCTGAAGATGATGCCGATGGTCGAAGGCGTGATGATTCCCTACGTCGGGCAGCACATCGAGAACGGCCGCCTGCTGCCGTCGGAGGCGGTCGACCAGGCTGCCGCCGTGCTGCTCGACGAGCTGTTCAAGTGGGCGCAGGCGCTCGCCCCGATGCGGGGCGTGCGCGCGTGAAGCGCTCGAGCGCCAGCTCGCGCACCTCGTCCACGGCCACGTCGTCGACGTAGCTCGCATCGTGCGGGCAGCGCGTGCGCACGTTGCGCACGCCGCAGACGGGGCAGTCGGCCTGCATCGAGAAGGCGAAGCGCTGCTCGCCGGCGACGAGCGGCTGGGCGGCGAGCAGGTTCGGCAGCCAGAAGATGCCGACGCTGGGCGTTCCCACGGCGTCGGCGAGGTGCAGCGGCCCGGTGTCGTTCGAGACGAGCACGTCGGCCCGCTCGAGCAAGGCGACCAGCGCGACGAGCGGCAGGTCGCACAGGTCGGTCGCCGGCGCGCGCATCGCACGGATCACCTGCTCCACCAGCGCTCGTTCGTCGGCGCTGCCGTTCACCGCGACGACCGCGCCCGTCGCGGCGAGCGCGTCGCCCACTGCGGCGAAGCGCTCGGCCGGCCAGCGGCGCCGCGGGTCGGTCGCCCCGGGCTGCAGGACGGCGATCGGCGCGTCGGGCGGTTGCCAGTGCCGTCGCAACTGCTCGCGGTCGCGCGCGGTCACCGCCAGGTGCGCGGCGAGATCGACCGGCGGCGCGCCGACGATCGATGCCGCCTCGAGCAGTCGCAGCCGCTCGTTGCGCCATTGCTCGTAGGCGAGCCAGCGATCGAGCGGCGCGGCATCGTCCGCACGCAAGCCCGAGGTACAGCGCGCGCCGAGTCGCTGCACGAAGGGGTTCGCGTAGCCGCCGCCGCCGTACCACTGCAGCGCGAGGTCGAAGCGGCGCGCGCGCATCGCGTCGACGAAGGCGTCGATGCGCGCGGCGTCGTCGGTCACCCCGGGCGGCGCTCCCACGCCGGGGATCGGCGGCAACTCGATCGTTTCGTCGATCGGGCCGGGACGCCCCTCGAGGAATTCGCGGTGCCAGCGACGCCCGAGATAGACGATGTGCGCGTGCGGGTAGGCCGCGCGCAACGCGGCCAGCGCCGGCAGCGCGAAGACGAAGTCGCCGATCGCGTTCGGGCGCAGGACGGCGATGCGCTCGACGCCTTCGAGTCGTGCGCGCGAGGGATCCGCGGACGGTGCCAAGGTCTGCTCGTCGGAGGTGATGCCGAACGATGATAGGGACGCGACGCGTTCGCCGTCGACGAGAGGGGAAACGGCGCGCAGAGCGGGGCCGGCGCGACGCGGCGCCCGGCACGCCGGTTGCGACGGGTGCCGATGGCCCAGGAATCGAAGACTGCCGTCGTCGCGGCGATCGCCGGGAACCTGGCGATCGCCGTATCGAAGTTCGTCGCTGCGGCGTTCTCCGGCAGTTCGGCGATGCTCTCGGAGGCGATCCACTCGCTGGTCGACACCGGCAACGGCGGATTGATGTTGTATGGGATGCGGCGCAGCCGTCGCCCGCCCGACGCCGAGCACCCCTTCGGCTACGGGCACGAGCTGTATTTCTGGGCGCTGATCGTCGGCGTGCTCGTGTTCGCCCTCGGCGGCGGCATGTCGATCGTCTCCGGGATCGCGCATATCCGCGCAGGCGAGCCGCCCGGGGATCTGGCGTGGAGCTATGGAGTGCTGGCGGTCGCCGCGGTCTTCGAGAGCGTGTCCTGGTATTACGGGCTGAAGGCTTTCCGCGTCGAGCAGCGCGGCCGCGGCTTCGTCGAGACGATCCGCACGACGAAGGACCCGACCAGCTTCACCGTGCTGCTCGAGGATTCCGCGGCGCTGCTCGGGCTCGTCTTCGCGTTCGTCGGGATGACGCTCGCCGTTCGGCTGGATCTGCCGTGGATCGACGGCGCGGCGTCGGTGGCGATCGGCGTATTGCTGTGCCTGGTGGCGCTGCTGATGGTCTACGAGAGCAAGGGGCTGCTGGTCGGAGAAGGCGCCGACCGGACGACGCTCGACGAGATCCGGCGCATCGCCTGCGCCGAGCCGCAGGTCGAGCGCGTGTGCCGGGTCTCGACGATGTATCTCGGCCCCGAGGAGGTGATGCTCGTGCTGGAACTGGCATTGCATCGCGCGCCCCCCGGCGAATTCGACACGCGGGCGACCTTCGAGCGGATCCCGCGGGCGATCCGCGCACGGTTTCCTCGCATACGCCACGTCTTCGTCGACATCACGCCGGACGAGGTACAAGCGCCGGACGAAGAGACGGCTTCGGCGGACGCGGAATCCGCGTTCGCGCTTTCGCCGATGCAACCGATGGGAAGGCAACGATGACTCCGACCCTCGAAAGAAGACAAGCCGAACGGGCGCGGGAGAAGCAGCTGCGCGAAGCGCTGCGTGCGCATTCGCGCGAGATCGGCGAGCACGCCGCCGACGACGAGGCACTGCTGGCGCTGCTGTCTTCGCGACGCTTCGCGCTCCTGGGCGAAGCCTCGCACGGCACACACGAGTTCTACGAGCAGCGTGCCGAGCTGACGAAGCGGCTGATCGTCGATCACGGGCTCGACGCCGTCTCGGTCGAGGCCGACTGGCCCGACGCGCGGCGCGTCGATCGCTACGTGCGCGGCAGCGCGCAGGACGGCAGTGCCGAAGAGGCATTGCGCGGGTTCCGGCGCTTCCCGCACTGGATGTGGCGCAACACCGTCGTGCGCGATTTCGTCGGATGGCTGCGGCAATGGAACGACGCGCAGCCGCCGCAGCGTCGCGTCGGCTTCTACGGACTGGACCTGTACAGCCTGTCGGCGTCGATCGAGGCGGTGCTCGCGTATCTCGACGACGCGGACCCCGAGGCGGCGAAGCGGGCACGCGCCCGCTACGCCTGCTTCGACCACTTCCACGAGGACGCGCAGGCCTACGGCTATTCGGTCGCCTTCGACCTCGCGCCCGATTGCGAGCAGGCCGTCGTCCAGCAGCTGGTCGAGCTGCGCGAGCGCTCGATCGAGGCCGTCGAGCGCGAGGGATACGAGAGCGATGCGCTGTTCGACGCCGAGCAGAACGCGCGCGTGGTGCGCAACGCGGAGGAATACTACCGGGCGATGTTCGGGCGTCGCGTGTCGTCGTGGAACCTGCGCGACCGGCACATGGCGGACACCCTGCAGGCGATCGATGCGCATCTGGGGCAGCGGCTCGGGCGCGAGCCGCGGATCGCGCTGTGGGCGCACAACTCGCACCTGGGCGACGCGAGCGCTACCGGGATGGGCGCGGAAGGGCAATGGAACGTCGGGCAGCTCGTGCGCGAGCGTTACGGCGCGCATCGCTGCACGCTCGTCGGCTTCACCACGTTCCAGGGGAGCGTGACCGCCGCCTCCGAATGGGGCGGGGCGGAGCAGCGCAAGAGCGTGCGTCCCGGCCTGGCCGGCAGCTTCGAGGCGCTCTTTCACGAAGCGGGCCCCGAGCGCTTCGCGCTGCATTCGAACGACCCGCGCTTCGCGAAGGCCTTCGTCGAGCCGATGCTCGAGCGCGCGATCGGCGTGATCTACCTGCCGGAATCGGAGCGCGCGAGCCATTACTTCCACGCGCGGCTGCCGGCGCAGTTCGACGTCGTCCTGCATTTCGACGTCACGCGCGCGCTCGAGCCGCTCGATCCAGGGGCGCATTGGCGCATCGACGAAGTGCCCGAGACCTATCCGACCGGGGTCTGAATGGGAATCACGAGGGACGCGTATCGGCAGCCGTCGCTGTTCGATGCGCCCGTGCCGCTCCCCGCAGGCCTGCCGGAAGGACTGCGCTACGAGCCCGATTTCCTCGGGCCGGACGAGGAGCGCGAGCTGATCGCGTACGTCCGCACGCTTCCCTTCGAGGCGGCGAAGTACAAGGAGTACACGGCGCGTCGGCGCATCGTCAGCTACGGCGGCCGCTTCGACTACGACGGGAACCGGCTCGGGCCGTCGGCCGGGCTGGCCGTCGAACTGCATCCGCTGCGCGAGCGCGTGGCGCATTGGGTCGGCGTTGCTCCGTCGGCGCTCGTGCACGCGCTGGTCGCCGAATACGCGCCGGGCACGCCGCTCGGCTGGCATCGCGACGTGCCCGATTTCGAGGACGTCGCCGGCGTCTCGCTCGGCGGCGAGGCGACGATGCGTTTTCGCCCTTATCCGCCGACGCAGCCGAAGCGCGCCGACGTCGTCCGCCTGACGCTCGCGCCGCGCTCGATCTACCTGTTG
>QEVN01000166.1 GCA_003576795.1 Burkholderiales bacterium | reverse complement strand
TGCGGACGACGTATGCGCGCCGCGGTGCGAGGGACGGCGAGTGACGCGATCGGCGCGGGGAGTGCCGGCGCGCAACCGGTATTCTGAGGATGTCGCATCGCCTCAGCCCGTGTGCTTTCGGGCAACGCCCATGAGATCTGTCCGTTTCCTGGCCGCCGCCGCGGCGGCGCTGCTCGCGCTCTGCGCACCGCCGGCATTCGCGCACGACGACGCCTACCTGGCCACGCAGAAGGCACCCAACGGGGGACAACTGCGCATGGCTGGGCCGTACCACTACGAGCTGGTCGCCGGCCGCTCGGGCGCCGCATCGACCGACGGCGCGGTGCTCGTCTACGTCACCGATCACGCAGGAGTGCCGATGGAGACGCGGGGCGCGCAAGGCGTCGCGCGCGTGGAGGCAGGCAACGAACCCGGCACCGTGAAGCTGCTACCCGACGGCGGGAACCGGATGAGGGGAGCTGCGCCGCGCCCCGGCTGGACGAGCGATGCGCAGGTGCTCGTCTCGATCACGATGCCGGGGGCGAAACCCCAGCAGGCCCGCTTCGCGGCCGAGCCCTCCGGCGCGTCGCAACCGAAAGCGCCGAAGGCTGGCGCCGCGCACTCGCATTAGGGCCGGTTCACGCTTCCGATCGTGCCGGCGGGCGCCGCCGTTTGCGTCCGCGCCTGAGCCGAGCCGCTCGCGCACGGGAGGGTCGGCGAGCTACGATGATGCGTTCGATTGCGCCCGACCAGGAGAGGCCATGCAAGCTCGCGACGTGATGTCCACGCCCGTGATTTCCGTCACCGAGGACGCGTCGGTCGCCGATGTCGCCCGGCTGCTGCTGCGGCACGGGATCAGCGCGGTGCCGGTGCTCGGCGCCGACGGGCGCCTGCTCGGCATCGCCAGCGAGGGGGACCTCGTTCGGCGCGTCGAGAGCGGCACCGAACGCGAGCCCTCGTGGTGGCTGCGCCTGTTCGGCGACACCGAGGAGCGCGTGCGGGATTACGCGAAGACGCATGGCCGGCGCGTCACCGACGTGATGACGCGCGAGGTGACCACGGTGCGCGAGGACGCGAGCCTGGCCGAGATCGCCGCACTGCTCGAGCGGCACCGCATCAAGCGCGTGCCGGTGATGCGGGGCAACGAAGTGGTCGGCATCGTCAGTCGGGCGAACCTGCTGCAGGGATTGGCGTCGTCGCCCGCGCAGGCGGCCGCGGCCGAAGGCGAGGCCGGCGATCGGTCGCTGCGCGCTCGCATCGACGAAGAAATGCGCCGCGCCGGCCTGGACACGGCGTTCGTCAACGTCGTCGTCACCGATGGCATCGCCTGGCTGTGGGGCGCCGTTCGCTCGGAGGGGCAGCTCGAGGCCGCCCGCATCGCCGCCGAGCGCGTGATGGGCGATGCGGCTTCGGTGCAGAACCGGCTGTCGGTCCTGCCGGCGTCGGTGCAGCGGGTGATGTGGGCGGAGTGAGGGCGGCGGCGGCGCGCTGAAGGGGCGCTATCGAGTTTCGCGCGCCGCGGCCCGCTCGTTGCGTGCGTGCGCGGAGCCTTCGCCTGACCTGTCCTCCGCGTGCGCCAGGGGCTGCTCCTCGATCGGCTCGACGTGCGTCGTCAGCCGGCTGCCGGTGCGCTCGTTTACCGCGTCTTCGATCTCGTCGGCCAGTGCGTGCGCACGCGCGACGCTCCACGAGCCCGGCACCCACAGATCGACCTGCGCGAAGCGCAGCGGCCCCGAGACGCGCGTTTTCAGGTTCGCGAAGCGGCAGGGCGGCGGCGCGAGTTCGCGCAGCACGCTCTCGATGCGTGCCACGTCTTCGTCGTCCTGCGCGCGGTCCATCAGCCCGCCCACCGAGCGGTGCATCAGGCGCCAGCCCTCGCGCACGATGTTGAGCGCGACAGCCGCCGCGACGGCCGGGTCGATCCAGCCCTGACCGGTCGCATCGGCGAGCGCCACCCCGACGACGATGCCGGCCGTCGTCCACACGTCGGTCATCAGATGACGCGAATCGGCTTCGAGCGCGAGCGAACGATGCGCCCGACCGACCTGCAGCAGGACGCGCGCGACGGCGAAGTTGACCACGCTCGCGACCACCGACAGCGCGGTGCCCGTCCCCAGGTGGCCGAGCGGTTTCGGATGGACCAGCCGCTCGGCCGCGAAGAACAGGATCAGCGCCGCCGCCACGAAGATCATCGCGCCTTCGAGCGCCGCCGAGAAATACTCCGCCTTGCCGTGGCCGTACGGGTGGCCGTCGTCGGCCGGAATGCGTGCGTACGAGACCATCGCCAGCGCGAAGGAAGCGGCGATCAGGTTCACGCTCGACTCGGCGGCGTCGGACAGATAGCCGACCGAGCCGGTCAGCCACCACGCGCCGGCCTTCAGGGCGATCGTGACGACAGCCGCGGCGATCGAAAGCTGCAGCGCCTGCTGGGGCGTGAAAGTGCGCATCGGGATGGCGAAGGAGCATAGCCGGCAGGCCGCATCGTGCGCCGCCTGCCGGCAGGCTACAATCGCGGGCTCGCGCCCGTAGCTCAGCGGATAGAGTACTGGCCTCCGAAGCCAGGGGTCGCTGGTTCGATCCCAGCCGGGCGCGCCATTTCGCCGCCGCCGCAGCTTCCCCTGCCGAGCCGGGCCTCCTCGGCATACCGCGCCACCGGGCACGCGCCTTGCTGCCCTCCCGCGGCCCTCATGACCGACCGCACTTCCGCAGACCCCGGCGCGCAGTCCGCTCGCGCCGACATCGCCTCGCTCGGCGAGGATCCCTTTCGCCTGCTCGTCGAGTCCGTCCAGGACTACGCGATCTTCCTGCTCGACACGCAGGGGCGCATCGTCACCTGGAACGCGGGCGCGCGGCGCATCAAGGGCTACGAAGCGCACGAGATCATCGGCCGCTCCTTCGAGACCTTCTACCCGGCCGAGGCGATCGCCGCCGCCTGGCCGCAGCAGGAGTTGCGCGCCGCCACCCGGCACGGGTGCTTCGAGGACGAGGGGTGGCGGCTGCGCAAGGACGGCAGCCGCTTCTGGGCGAGCGTGATCATCACTGCGCTGCACGATCGCAGCGGCCGGCTCGTCGGCTTCGCGAAGGTGACGCGCGATCTCACCGAGCGTCGCCGCCACGAGGAGGATCTGCGCCGCCGCGAGGAGCAGGTGCGGCTGCTGGTCGATGCGGTCAAGGACTATGCGATCTTCCTCGTCGACGCCGACGGCCGCGTGCAGACCTGGAACGCCGGCGCCTCGGCGCTCACCGGCTACGAAGTCGGCGACGTGCTCGATCGCCACTTCGGCATGTTCTACACGCCGCCCGAAGTCGCGGCCGGCGAGCCGGCGCGCGACCTGGCGCGCGCGCTCGACGAGGGGCGCAGCGAGCGCGAGCGCTGGCACCTGCGCAAGGACCGCACGATGTTCTGGTCGGGCACGGTGCTCACGCCGGTGTTCGACGAGGCCGGCGGACTGCGCGGCTATGCGCTGGTGGTGCGCGACCTCACCGACCCGAAGCGCCTGCTCGAGCTGGAGCACTCGAACCGGCGCATGAGCCAGTTCCTCGCGACGCTCGCCCACGAGCTGCGCAATCCGCTCGCGCCGATCCGTAACGCCGTCAGCGTGCTGGGCGTGCACACGGCCTTTCCGCAGCAGCTCGGCGCCGTGCGCGACGTGATCGATCGGCAGCTCGGCCAGCTCACGCGGCTGGTCGACGACCTGCTCGACATCGGTCGCATCGCCACCGGCAAGATCCGGCTCGATCGCCTTCGGCTCGACTACCGCGAAGTCGTGCAGTCGAGCGTGGACGCGATCGTTCCGCTCGCGCAGGCGCACGGCCATCGGATCTCGCTGTCGCTGCCCGACGCGCCGCTCCCGATGATCGGCGATGCGACCCGTCTCGCGCAGTCGCTGCAGAACCTGCTGAACAACGCCGTGCGGTACACGCCCGAAGGCGGCGACATCCGCGTCGAGGTGCAACGGGAAGGCTCCGACAGCATCACCCGCGTTTCCGACAACGGACGCGGCATTCCGCGGCACGAGCTGGAGCGCATCTTCGAGCTGTTCTCGCAGGTGGATGCCGGCGAAGCGCCTGCCCTGCAGGGGCTGGGCATCGGGTTGAACCTCGCGCGCACGCTGGTCGAGCAGCACGGCGGCACGCTGAGCGCCGACAGTCCGGGAAGAGGGCTGGGCAGCGTATTCACGATGAAGCTGCCGGTACACGAGGCGGCTTCGGCTGCGGCGGAGTCGTCCTGCGAGCCGGCGTCGCAGGCGCCCGCCGCCAACCGCGTGCTCGTCATCGACGACAACCGCGATTCGGCCGACACGATGGTGCAGGTGCTGCAGCTGCTCGGCCAGGAGGCGCGCGGCGCCTACGGCGCCGAGGACGGCCTGCGCGTGGCGAAGTCGTTTCGTCCGCGCATCGTGCTGCTGGACCTGAACATGCCCGACGGCGACGGCTTTTCGGTGATGCGCCGCCTGCGCGAGCAGTCGGGCGAGTCCCTCTACGTCGCCGCGATGACCGGCTACGGCCAGGCGAGCGATCGCCGGCGAACGCTCGACGCCGGCTTCCAGGCGCACCTCACGAAGCCGGTGAACGCCGAGCGGCTGCGCGAACTGCTCACGACGGCGGCCGCGCCTGCTCGAGCGGCAGCTCGGTGGTCCGCTTGATCTCCTGCAGCACGACGCTCGACTCCACGCCGCGCACGCCCGGCACGCGCATCAGCTTGTGCAGCATGAACTGCGCGAAGGCGGCGAGGTCCGCCGCGACGATGCGCAGCAGATAGTCGTAGGGGCCGGTCACCGAGTAGCACTCGAGCACCTCGGGCAGCAGCTGTATCGCGCGGTTGAAATCCTCGTTCTGCGCTTCGCCGTGCCGCTCGAGCGAGACGCGCGTGTAGGCGATCACGGTGAGCCCGAGGCGCGCGGGCCGCAGCAGCGTCACGCAGCGGTCGATCAGCCCCGCTTCCTCCAGGCGCTGGATGCGGCGGCTGACCTGCGAGGCGGA
>QEVN01000165.1 GCA_003576795.1 Burkholderiales bacterium | reverse complement strand
TGCTCTTCGTCATCAGCGACGAGGTGATTCCCGAAACGCACCGGGGCAGTTTCGGCGAGACGGCGACCGCGTCGCTGTTCGTCGGCTTCGGGCTGATGTTCGTGCTGGACGTCGCCCTGCGCTGAACGGGCTTCGTCCCTATTCGCGAGCGCCCGGCAGGCGCGGCGCTTCGAGCCGTTGCCTGCGCTGCCGTTCCTCGGCGATCGATTCGGCGCTGCGCGGCCGATCGGAGGTTCCGTAGCGGCGAGCGAACTCCGCCGCGCGTTCTCGCAGCCAGCGCGCCTCGTCCGGTTTGTCGTTGGCGGCGAGATAGTCGGCGGCGTCGCGTCCGGCGTCGTTGCGCGGCGTCGGGTCGGCGCCCGCCTCGACGAGCAGCCGCACCGCATCGATACGGTCCTGCCGTGCGGCCATCATCAGCGGCGTCGTGCGATTCGGCGATTGCGCGTCGATATAAGCGCTTTGGTCGATCAGGTATCGCAATAGATCGAGGTTGCCGCTCACGGCGGCGTAATGCAGCGGCGTCCATCCGGGGCGGTTCACCTCGGCGCCCTTCTCGACGAGGAGGCGGACGATCTCGAGATTGCCGTGCAGCGCCGCCAGCATCGCCGCCGTTTCGCCACGGGCATTCGGCGCATCGATCCGCGTGCCGGCGATTCCGGCGAGCTCGCGAACCACGTTCCACGCGCGTTCGCGCGCGGCGGCAACGATCGCCGGCCCGAACTGCGGATGCACCGCGTTGGTGTCGGCCCCGCGCAGCAGCAGCGTCTGCACGCGCTCGGTATCGTCTCGCGCCACCGCTTCCCAGAATTCGTCGCCGGCCGCCGGCGCTTTCTTCGCGGCCGGCGCCGGCGTTCCCCGTGGTGCCGATTGCGCGAGCGCATCCGCGGTGGCAAGGCCCGTGACCAGGCCCATGACGGACAGGAACGCGACGCCCGGCAGCGCCGCTCTCACCGCTCGTTCAATCGCGCGCATCGCTCGCCGGCCTCGCGTCCCGGAACAGGCGGAAGAAGTTGCGCGTCGTGAGCGTCGCGATCTCCTCCAGCGTGCGACCGCGCAGCTGCGCCAGGCACTCGGCCACGTGCAACACCCAGGCCGGTTCGTTCGTCTTGCCGCGCCGGGGTACCGGCGCCAGATAGGGCGAGTCGGTCTCCACCAGCAGGCGGTCGTCGGGAATGCGCGCGGCGACCTCGCGCAGCGGCTGGGCGTTGCGGAAAGTCAGGATGCCCGAGAACGAAACGTGGAAGCCGAGATCGAGACCGGCGCGAGCCGTCTCCCAGTCTTCGGTGAAGCAGTGCAGCACGCCGCCCGCCTCGTCGGCGCGCTCCTCGCGCAGCAGGCGGATCGTGTCGGCCGAGGCCGAACGCGTGTGGACGATGAGCGGCTTGCCGCTCTCGCGCGCTGCCCGGATGTGCACCCGGAAGCGCTCGCGTTGCCATTCGGTGTCGCCCTCGCTGCGGTAGTAGTCCAGGCCGGTCTCGCCGATGGCGACGACCTTCGGGTCGGCAGCCAGCCGCACCAGCGTCTGCACGTCGGGTTCGAGCGCCTCGGGGGAGTCGGGATGCACGCCGACCGACGCGCTGAGCCGGGGATCGCTGCGCGCGATCCGCAGCACGTCGTCGAAGCGGTCCAGCGCGACGCAGACGCACAGCGCGTGGCCCACGCCGTTGGCCTGCATCGACGCGAGCAGTTCGTCCAGGCGCCCGGAGAGTCCGGGGAAATCGAGATGGCAGTGGGAATCGACGAGCATCGGCAACGCGCGCGTGCGCGTCGCGCGCCTTCGCAAAACCCGGAAAGCGCGCGCGTCGAGCGCGCGACCTGCATTGTATCGGCCGCGCGCGCCTCAGATCGTGTGCGTCGGGCGGTTCGCCTTCAGCGTGCCGCCCAGCAGGTCCTCGATGCGGCTGCGCGCGCGCGTGCCTGCCTCGTCCTTCGCGAACTGCACGCCGAGCCCCTGCTGTCTTTGCGGAGTGCCGCCCGGGGTGATCCAGACGACCTTGCCGGTCACCGACAACCGGTTCGGATCGTCCATCAGCGACAGGAGCAGGTACAGCTCGTCGCCCAGGCGCACCGGCCGCGTGGTCGGCACGAACAGGCCGCCGCCGTCGAGAAAGGGCATGTAGGCAGCGTAGAGCGCCGCCTTCTCGCGAATGGCCAGTTGCACGACGCCGGGCCGGGCGCCCGAACGTGCGGCAGCCGTGGGGAGCGCCGGATTCGACGCGCTCGCGGCGTTCGCCATCGTGGCGGTTTCGACGCCGCTGAGCGGTCCGGGCGTCGTCAACGGCCCGGGAGCGGTGACCGGCGCCAGGCGGACGCCGGTGTCCAGCCCATCGAGCAGCAGCGCCCCGGTGTCGGGCCCGGTCGATGCCGTACCGCCGGAGGTGATCGGACCGGCTGCCGTGTCGAACGCGGGGTCGGCCTCCGCATCCAGCAGGGACCGGGGCGTTCCTCCATCGGCTGCGCTCATTCGTCGTCCTCCTCGTCGCCGTTCCCTATCCCGCCCAGGCGGCCCGGACGCGGAGCAGCGCGTCCTCGAGCATCAGCCGCGGGTTGAGCGGGTGATCGACGGCTCGCGCCAGCGTGGCGATCCCGCACGCGAGCCGGTCCAGCGCGGGCAGCGACGTCTGCTGCGACAGTGTCCGCAGTCGTGCCGCGCGCTCGGGAAAGAATCGCGGCTCGGCGCCGACGCGGCATCGCTGCAGGTCGGCGATCCACGACTGCAGCGTGCCGACCCACAGCGACGGCTCGATGCCGGCCAGTGCATCGGCGGCTCGCACCACCGGAGTTTCGGGAAGCGAGGACAAGGTCTCCACGACAAGCCGATGAGTGGACGCTGTCGCGGGATCGGCGAATGCGCGCGCGCGAAGCGGCGCGCCGCCGGCCGCCGCGAGCCACTGCGCGGCCTGCGCGCGCTCGGCGCCCGTCTGCGCGACGAGCCAGTCGATCGCCGCTGCCGGCGCCGGAAGCGGCAGCGGCACCGCCAGGCAGCGCGAGCGGATCGTCGCCGGCAGCGCATCGGGCCGGTGCGTGACGAGCAGGAAACGCGTGCCTGCGCCGGGCTCCTCGAGCGTCTTGAGCAGCGCATTGGCGGCGGCGACGTTCAGCGCGTCGGCGGGGTCGATGCGCACCACCTTGCAGCCGCCGCGATGCCCGCCCACGCCGACGAAGCGCTCGAGCGCACGCACCTGGTCGATGCGGATGTCGGTCGAAGCAGCGGACGCGCGTCCCGTTCGCGGCGCGCCTTCGGCGCCCTCTGCCGCCTCCTCGACGGCCGGCGACAGCACGCGCAGATCGGGGTGGCTGTCGTGCGCGATCCATCCGCAGGCGGCGCAGCGGCCGCAGGCCGAGCCGTCGGCAGCCGGCGACTCGCACAGCCAGGCGGATGCCAGTTCGGCGGCGAAATCCGACTTGCCGATCCCGGCCGGCCCGTGGACGAGCAGCGCGTGATGGGAACGATCGCGCTGCGCGAGAACCGCCTGCCAAGCGCTTTCTAGCCAAGGATAGATCATATGGAACAGAGTCTTGCGAGATCTTCCTCGAGAATCTCCCGAACTTCGTCGACGCTGCCGCTGCCGTCGATCCGGACGATGCGCGCGGGGTCGGCGGCGGCCCGTTGCCGATAACCGTCGCGCACCCGCCGGAAGAACTCGATGTCCTCGCTCTCGAAGCGATCCGACGCCCGCGAACCGGAACGACGCCGCGCCGCCACCTCCGGCTCGACGTCGAACCAGTAGGTGCGCGTGGGCTGCAGCGCGCCGTGCACCCACGATTCGAGCCAGGCGATGCGCTCGGCGGCGGCGCCCCGGCCCGCACCCTGGTATGCCCAGGTGGAATCGGTGAAGCGGTCGCAGACGACCCAGGCGCCGCGCTCGAGTGCGGGAAGGATGCGCCGCTCGAGGTGATCGCGCCGGGCGGCGAATACCAGCATCAGCTCGGTTTCGAGCGACATCGGGCGATGCAGCAGCAACTCGCGCAATGCTTCGGCGAGTTCGGTGCCGCCGGGCTCGCGCGTGGCGAGCACCTCGTGGCCGCGCGCGCGCAGCCAGTCGATCGATTGCGCGACGTGCGTGCTCTTGCCCGCACCGTCGATGCCTTCGAAGGTGACGAAACAGCCCTTCATCGGCCCCCTCGCTGGTAGCGCGACACGGCGCGGTTGTGGCTGCCCAGGTCGGACGAGAACTCGCTGGTGCCGTCGCCGCGCGAGACGAAATACAGCGCGCTCGTGTCGGCCGGACGCAGCGCGGCCTCGATCGATGCCCGGCTCGTCAGCGAGATCGGCGTCGGCGGCAGGCCGGTCCGCGTGTAGGTGTTGTATTCGGTGTCGGCCTGCAGGTCGCGCTTGCGCAGGTTGCCGTCGAAGCGCTCGCCCATGCCGTAGATCGTCGTGGGGTCGCTCTGCAGCAGCATTCCGCGCCGCAGCCGGTTGACGAAGACCGCGGCCACCTTGTCGCGCTCTTCGGCGAGCCCCGTTTCCTTCTCGACGATCGACGCGAGCACGAGCGCTTCGTAGGGGCTGCGATACGGCAGGTCGGGTGCGCGCTGCTCCCATGCGGCGTGCAGCGTGCGCTGCAGCGCCTGGTAGGCGCGTCGATAGATCTCGACGTCGCTCGCGCCGGGCGTGAAGCGATAGGTATCCGGAAAGAACAGCCCCTCGGGGCGCGACTCGCTCGCGCCGACCCGGCGCAGCAATTCCGCGTCGTCCAGCCCGCGCGTGTCGTGCGCGAGATCGGGATTCGCGTCGATCGCCTCGCGCATCTGGCGGAAGGTGGAACCCTCGGCGAAGCGGATCGAGATCAGCAGCACGTCGCCGCGCACGAGCTTGTCGAGCAGCGCGTCGATCGTCATCGGCGCCTGCAGCTCGTAGGTGCCGGCCTTGAGCTTGCCGTCGTGGCCGCGCAGCTTGTACCAGAGCCAGAGCTCGGTGGGCCCGACGTCGACGCCGCTGGCGCGCAACGCCTGCGCGACGCCGCGCACGTTCGCGCCGCTGGGCACGGTGAAGCGGACCGGCGACTGCTCGAACGCGACCGGCTCGACGCGGAAGCGGTGCCATCCCCAGGCGAACGCGACGGCGACGGACACCAGCACCGAGAACAGCACGAGCCCGACGATACGGCCCTTCAACTCCGACAGGCTCCTTGCGGTTCGACAACGACAGAGGGGGCTCCTATGATAATCGGTCGATTC
>QEVN01000008.1 GCA_003576795.1 Burkholderiales bacterium | reverse complement strand
TGCCGCGCGGGCAGCGGGCGCTGGGCCGCCTCGTCGGATACAACTGCCGCCGCGCATACCTCGCCGTGGTCGAGCATTCGATGAAGCACATGAGCGCGCACGACCTGCGCCCCGCGTCGTTCTCGGTGCTCTCGCTCGTGCATCACGAACCGGGGTTGAACAGCCGGCAGGTTGCCAGGGCGCTGCGCGTGCGCCCGCCGAACCTGGTGGCGATCATCGCCTCGCTCGAAGCGCGCGGGCTGATCGAGCGCCGTCCCGACCCGGCCGACGCGCGATCGCTCGGGCTGCACCCCACGGCCGAGGGCAGCCGCCTCGCCGCACGACTCGAGCGCCTGCTGACGCGCGCCGAAATCGAGGCCACCTCGATGCTCAGCGACGCCGAGCGCGAAACGCTGATCGCGCTGCTCGCCCGCATCTGGTCGTCGACGTAGCGGCGCGAACCGATGCGCGTGCGCCCCGCGCTCCGGCGGCGATCGCCCCCGTTCCACGGCTGGATCGTCGTCTGGGCGGCGTTCGCGGTGATGACCGTGATCTTCGGCGTCGCCTACTCCTTCGCCGCGTTCTTCGAGCCGCTCGCGCGCGAGTTCGACGCGAAGCGCGCCGACGTCTCGTGGATGTTCGGGCTCGCGTCGCTGCTGTACTTCTCGCTCGGCGTCGTCGGCGGGGCGCTCGCCGATCGCCACGGCCCCCGCATCACCGGCATCGTCGGCATCGCGCTGCTGTCGGGCGGACTGCTGCTGTCGAGCTTCGCCACCGACCTGTACAGCATCTACGTCGCGTACGGCCTGGGCATCGGACTCGGCGTGGCAATGGCGTACACGCCTTCCATGGGCGCGGTGCAGCCCTGGTTCGTGCGCCGGCGCGGGCTCGCCTCGGGCATCGCCAGCTCCGGCATCGGCGCCGGAACGCTCGTCGTGCCGCTGCTCGCCGCGTGGCTCATCGACGCCTTCGACTGGCGGGAAGCGATGCGCGGCCTCGCGCTGTTCTCGCTCGTGGTCGGCCTGGCGGCCGCCTGGCTGCTCGATCGCGACCCGGCGGCGCGCGGACTCGCTCCGGACGGCGACGCCATCGACCCGGATCGCCGCGCCGACCCGGGCAGCGCTGCGCAGGCAACCGTCGCAAGCCGCTCGACGCCCTCGGCCGCACGCGCCGCAACCTCCCTCCCCGGACTGGCGTTGCGCGAGACGGTCCGCACGCACCGATTCCACTGGCTGTACGCCGCGGCGCTCTTCGCCGGTGCGCCGATGTTCGTTCCCTTCGCCCACCTCTCGGCCGCCGCGCGCGACATCGGGATCGGCGATGCGCGGGCGGTCGCGCTGGTCGGGCTGATCGGCATCGGCAGCCTCGTCGGCCGCTTCGCCATCGGCGCGCTTGCCGACCGCCTCGGCCGCCTGAAGACGCACGTGATCGCGCAGTTCGCGCTCGGCGCGTCCTTCGTGCTGTGGTGGATCGGCGGGCCCTATGCGAACTGGGCGCTGTTCGCCATCGTCTTCGGCCTGTCCTACGGCGGAATCGTCTCGCTGCTGCCGCCGATCTGCTCGGACCTTTTCGGGCTGCGTGCGGTGTCGAGCACGATCGGCCTGCTCTACTCCGGCGCGGGCTTCGGCGCGCTCCTGGGGCCCGTGCTCGCCGGTGCGCTGTTCGATCGCTACGCGAACTACGACCTGGCGATCGCGATGTGCGCCGTCGCGTCCGCCCTGGCCACGTTCTCGGCGTGGCGCGTGCTGAGGCTCGCGGGCGGACAGGCAACGGCAGGCGCCGCCGGGCCGGCGCTCCGGCCGAAGCGCTGAAGGGCAGCGCCGCCGACGGATTGCGCCGCAAAAGCTGCGCTTATCCCGCCCTCGAAGCCTCGCCGGCGGCCTCAGAATGCCCTCATGGACGCGCTCTGGGCCAGCGTCGCCTTCGGCGTCGCGCTGCTGGTCGCGGCTACCACGCTGCGGCGGATTCGCGCGTCCCGTGCCGGCCCGGCCGAGCCCGCCGGCGAGCCGGGCAAGGCCGAAGCCCAGGCGGATCGAGAAGCACCGGCGCCTCTCCCCGCATCGGCATCCGCATCGGCATCCGCACCGGCAGCGACGCCCGTGCAACCGCCATCGCCGCTCATCGTCGACGCCAGCCGGCTCGGCGCCGAGCGCCGACGCGCCTACCTGGACACCTTCGGCACGTTGCCGCGTCCGCCGCGACTGCTGCAGCACCTGCTCTCCCCGAGCCTGTTCCGGCGGGCCGACTCGAGGGAACTGGTCGAGCTGATCCGGGCAGACCCGCTGATCGCCGCACGCATTCTGTCGTCGGTGAACTCGGTTGCCTACGCGTTGCCGTGCAGGATCACCAGCCTCGAGCAGGCGGTCAACTGGCTCGGACTCGACGCGGTACGCATTCTCGGGCTGCGCTATGCGATGCGCGCGGCCTTCTCCACCGACAGCGAAGAACGCCGTCGTCGACTCGAAGAACTGTGGACGGCGAGCGGTCTCGCCGCCGAACTCGCGCAGCGCCTGTCACCGGCGATGGACGCCGGGGCTCGCGGGCTGCTCGTCAGCGCCGTATTGCTGTCCTTCCTCGGCCGCATCGCGATCGCCGCGGCCGCGCCGCGGACGCTGCTCGCGCCGCTTTCCCGGCAGGATCCCGTGCAGCGCATGCACGCCGAACAGGAAGCGCTCGGCCTGACGGCCGGCCAGATCGGACGCCTGCTGATGCTCGAATGGAAGCTGGCCGCACCGCTCGTCGACTGCGCGGCGGGGATCGAGACGCTGCCGCTGCATCGCCCGGCGGCGTTCGCACCCGACCAGGGCGCGCTGCTGGCGCTCGGCCATCTGTGCGTGCGCATGGGCGAACGCATCGCCTGCGGAGAGTCGCGCAGCCTCGCGACCTTCGCCGCGGAAGGGGACGAGCCGGCCGAGTCTTTCCACTGGCGCGAGCATCTGCAGCATCCGGCGCTCGCCGCCGCGGTGCGGCGACTGCGCTCGGGGGAGTTCGACGGACTGCTCGAACGACATTGCGCGCCGCAGAGCTACGAGGGCTCGCCGGCGCACGCCGTCGACTAGGGCCCGTTCACACGACGATCGTCCGCGCCCGAGCCCGGGTCAGCTCGCCGCCACGCGCAGCGCGTTGCGCAACTCGCCCCGATCCTCGCCGGTCCAGCGCCGGAACAGCTGGTGCTCGATGCCCACCTGGTCGAGCGCCTTGCCGACGCTCTGGTGGACGATGTCCATGATCGTCTGCGGATGGTGGTAGAAGGCCGGCATCGGCGGCAGGATCGTCGCGCCGCAGTCGGCCGCGCGCGCCATCAGCTCCAGGTGCCCCTTGTGCAGCGGCGTCTCGCGCACCATCAGCACGAGCGGGCGCCGTTCCTTCAGCGTGACGTCGGCGGCGCGCACCACGAGGTTGTAGGTGAAGGAGTTCGCGATCGCCGACAGCGTCTTCACGGTGCACGGCGCGACGATCATGCCGCGCGTGCGGAACGAGCCGCTGGCCACCGCGGCGCCGACGTCCTTGTTCGGATGGACGACGTCGGCCAGCGCCTTCACCTCGTCGACCGAGGTGTTCGTCTCGATCGCGAGATTCATCGTCGCCGCTTCGCTGAGGATCAGGTGCACGGGCTCGCCGAGCTGGCGCAGCACGCGCAGCATCTCGACGCCGTAGACGACGCCGGTGGCTCCGGTGATCGCGACGACCAGGGGCAGCTTCTTCGCTTCGCTCATCGTGAAACGCTCCAGGCCGCTCAGGCTACCCGCTGTCGAGGGGGTTCGGCAACCGCATCGAGCGCTTCGAAACCGGCAGCCGCCAGCGCATCGAGAACGGACTGCGGATCCGACGTGCCGAAGCGCAGGATCACGCGAGCGGGCGCCGGCTGGTCCGCCGCGGCGGCTCCGCCGTCGGCCGGCGCAGCGTCGCTGCTGCCGACCGGATAGAGCCCGTGCAGCGCCGCGCCCGCGCCCTCGGCGGCTGCGCACACGCGCGCCAGCACCCCGGGAGCGAGGCGCAGCGGCGCGAGCATGACCACGTGGTCGTTCTCGGTGGCGCCGACGCAATGCGCGGCGAGCTGGAAGATCTCGTTGGCCGAGATCACGCCGACGAGCTGGTCGCCGTCGAGCACCGGGAACTGCGCCACGCCCAGCTCCTGACCCTTGCGCAGGCAATGCGCCATCGTGTCGCTCGCCTGCACGCTGGCCGGGTTGCGCACCATGATGTCGCGCACGCGCAGGCGCGTGACGAAATAGTCGAATTCGTCGGGATTCTGCGTGCGCAAAACGAACTGCCCCATGCGCAGCAGGTTGGCGCGGGTGACGAGGCCGCGCAGCCGCCCTCCTTCCACGACCGGCAGCGCATGCAGCCGGTGCTCGCTCATCAGCCGCTTGGCCTCCGAGACGAGCACGTCGCCGGCGATCGTGGCCGGGTGAGCCTGCATCCAGTTTCGAACGAGCATCGCTTCTCCTTCATTTCGCCGCGGCTGCGGCGACGGCGGGCTCCGCGGCCTTGCGGTACAGGCCGAGGAATTCGTCCACCGCCACGCGCGCGAACTCCTGCGTGTACAGGTTCAGGTCGACCTTGCGCAGATGCGACGGATCGTCCAGCCGCTGCTCGAGCCGCTCGACGAAGGCCGCGTCGGCGGCCGGATCCCAGATCGAGCGGCCTTCGCGGTCGAGGGAGGACCAGCCCCGCAAAGGCACGAGGAAGGTCCACGGGCCCTTCGCCCGATTGAGCCGCTCGGCGATGACGTCGGCCGCCTGGCGAAGCTCGTCGGCCGTGGTGCGCACCTGCACGCGCAGCGCGTCCTGCACGTACTGCACGCGATCGCGCGTCTTCTCGAGCATGTCGGCGCGTCCGCCGTACGACAGGATGTCCAGGCCGCAAGGCCCGAGCACCATCGGGATGCCGGTCTCGACCGCCGCCATCAGCCGATCGGGGCCGGGGTCGCGATTGCCGTGGAACAGGTGCTCGATGATGCCGCCGGTGCACAGGTCGATCACCCCGTGGAACATCCCGTCGCGGATCATCTCCTCCATCGCGCGGTCGCCCTTGCCCTGCGCGTGGCAGACGATCGGGATGAACCCTTCCGCCTCGAGCATGCCCATCGCGCCCTGCACCGCCATCTCGCCGAAGCCGAAGGACGACAGCGCGACGCACGGCCGGTCGAACTCGATGTTCGTGCCCTGCGTCATCTCGACCATGCCGCAGACGGCGCCCACCGCATTGACGATCTGCGCGCGCAGCAGCGGATTCATCTTCACGATGTCGAGCACCGTGTGATGCATCGTGATGTCGCGCGTGCCGACGTAGCGGTCGATGTAGGCCGGGTGCGCGGCCATCGGCGAGGCCATCACCTTCGGCATGCCGAAGGGCAGCGTCTTCATCACCGACGTGGCGACGAGCGTGGCCGTTCCGCCGCCGATGCCGATCACGCCGTGCACGCGCCCGGCCCGCAGCATGTCGCCGACGATCGCCGACGCGCCGCGGATCTGGTTGTTCGTCGCCGTGTCGCGGTCCGAGCGGTATTTCTCGCGCACCACCTCGATCGGCAGCCCGCCGCGTTTCGCCACCTCCTCGGTGCGCACGTCTCCCGGGAACGGCGGCGGCTCCTCCATGCTGAAGTCGACCAGGATCGCCTCGTGCCCGCGCGATTCGATCAGGTCTTTCACGAAGCGGATGTCCTCGCCGCGCGTGTCGAGGTTGCAGATGATCGCGATGCCTTTCTTCATTACGGACGCACTCCGTGCGTGAAATGGAGATCCGTGAAGGGTGAAGGGTGAAGGGTGAAGGGTGAAGGGTGAAGGGGCCGTCCGCCACGCGCAGCGCGTTCATGCGGACAATCTCCTTCACCACTTCCCCAACGAAACTCGCCGAGCGGCGAGCCCCTTCACCCTTCACCCTTCACTTCTTCTTCACCTGAGGCCGCGTCAGCCGGCCGATCATCTCGGCCACCGGACTCGGCCCCTGGAACCCGTACTCGTTCCAGCGGTCGGAGACGCGCTGCAGCATGTCGCGGTCCATGAAGATCTCGCTCGGCTTGTTCGCCCATTCGTAGGGCGTGCAGGCGTCGAGAATGATCCGGCTGGTGATGTCGCGCGCCTCGATCGGCAGGCCCGGGTCGAGCGGCGTCGAGCGGCCGCGGTCGATGATCTGCGCCGAGCGCTTCGGATCGAAGCGCGTGGCCAGTGCCCACCAGACACGATCCATGTCGTCGGCCTCGATGTCGTGGTCGACGACGATCACGCCCTTCAGGCCGTAGTGGCCGGTGGTGCTCGCGATCACGGCGTTGCCGACGTGGTTCGAGTGCCCCGGATACATCTGCTTGACCGAGACGATCGCCCAGAAGCGCCCGGTGGCCGCCGCCGGCAGGTACACGCTCTGGATGCCCGGCACCTTCATCGTCTCCAGGTCGTACCACAGCGCGCCGGTGCGGTTCAGCGACTGGATCATGTGGATGTCGTTGATCGGCTTGCCGACCGTCGTCGACCAGAAGATCGGGTTGTTCCGGTGCAGGATGCGCTTCACGCGCAGCACGGGTTTCGGATAGTCCTTGCCCTTGTTGCCCGAGTAGTAGCCCGTGTACTCGCCGAACGGACCTTCCTCCATCAGCTCGTTCGGATCGATGAAGCCCTCGACGATGATCTCGGCGTTCGCCGGCAGCGTCAGGCCGGTGAGCTCCGACTTGAACACGGGTACCGGGCGCCCGCGCAGCGCGCCGGCCACGTCGTACTCGTCGGTCTGCGAGCTGACGAGCGTGGAGCCGGCCAGGAACAGCACCGGATCGCAGCCGACGACGGCCGCCGCCGGCATCAGCTCCCCGCGCTCCTGGTACTTCTTCATGTGCATGTCCCCGTGCTTGCCCTTGATGATCTGGGAGCCGAGGATCTTCTTGCCGAGCACCTGCGAGCGATAGGTGCCGAGGTTCGTCCAGCCGGTGTCCGGATCCTGCGTGACGAGGTAGCCGGCGGTGACGAAGAAGCGCCCGCCGTCGTCCGGATAGAACCACGGCACCGGGAACTTCTCGAGATCGACGTCCTCCTCCCTGATGACGTTCTCCATCACCGGAGGATTGGCGACGAACTCGGGCTTGATCATCTGCTTGGTGGTCAGCTCCATCCACTTGCGCGAGAGCTGGCACATCGTCAGGCCCGGGTCCTGCTCGAGCGCGATGGCGATGCGCTCGGGCGTGGTGAACGCGCTGGTGAACACCGGGATGGTGTTGTCCTTCACGTTCTCGTAGAGCAGCGCCGGGCCCTGCTTCTCCTCGTTGACCTTCGAGACGTGGCACAGCTCGTATTTCCAGTCGACTTCGGTCTTGACTCGGTGCAACTGGCCGTTCGCCTCGAGCGCCGCGATGTAGCTGCGCAGGTCGTCGATCAGGCCCACTTCGGTACGTGCGTTCATTGCGACTCCACGGTGGTACGGTTCGTGAGGTGAGGGAAAAAAGCGGTCATTCGATGCGCTTGCCGACCAGCAGGCTCGACACGATGTAGTCCATCGCGCTGCCGCGCGGGCCTTCGACGGGCTTGCTGCGCGTGCTCCAGACGGTCTCGGGCCGGGCCTGCAGGATGAACACGTTGCCGCCGGACGGAAGGTCCTTGTCGACGGCCCATTCGATGTCCATCGGGCGCCCGTAGTGCCGTTCGATCTGCTTGCCCATCCAGGCGAGCTCGGTGATCTCGTCGTCGATCAGCGACTGCACGGTCTGGCGCTCGTGCGGCACCTCGATCGCGCGCGAGCGCTGCTCCTTCAGGTCGACCGTGTAGCAGAGCTCCTTGCGCGAGATCGTGCGGTCGATGATGTCGAGCGTGACCTTGTTGACGACGAAGTGATCGGGCGTGACCTCGCCGGAGACGACCGACTCGCCGAAGCCGAAGTTCGAGTCGATGACGATCACCGAGCGGTCGCCGTTGGCCGGGTGCACGGTGAACATCACGCCGGCCGTGTACGAGTTCGCCATCTTCTGCACGCCGACGGCGATCGCGACCTGTTCGTTCGCGAAGCCGCGGTTCGCGCGATAGGCGATCGCGCGCCCGGTGTACAGGCTGGAGATGCAGCGCCGGATGTGGTGCAGCACCTCGTCGGCGCCGCGGATCCACAGGTAGGTGTCCTGCTGCCCGGCGAAGCTCGCGTCGGGGAGGTCCTCGGCGGTCGCGCTCGAGCGCACGGCTACCGGCACGCCCGGCATGCAGCAGCGCACCGACAGCCGGCGATAGCCCTCGGCGATCTCGTCCTCGAGCGAGGCCGAGAACGGCTGCGCCTCGATGAGCGCGCGGATGCGCGCGCTCACCGCCTCGACGGCGTTGGTGTCCTTCGGGTCCACGCCGGCGAGCATCGACGCGACCTCGGCGTCGATGCCCGACTCGGCGAGGAAGGCACGCGTTCCGTGCGTGGTCAGCGCGAAGCCCGGCGGCACGTTCACCCCGGCGTGGATCAGCTCGCCGAGCGAGGCGCACTTGCCGCCGACGAGCGCGATCGAGTTCGCATCGCACTCCTCGAACCAGCTCAGCCGCGGCGCTGCCGCGGGCGGCGCCACGGCGTGCGCCTTGCGCACGGGGTCGATGACGGTGTTCATCGCGGACATCCGCTCAACGGCTGATCGTGATGGCGCCGCTCGAGCCGTCGACGCGCAGCCTCATGCCGGTCCTGATGATCTTCGTCGCGTGTCCGGTGCCCACGACCGCGGGCATCCCGTACTCGCGGCAGACGATCGCCGCATGGCTCATCACGCCGCCCACGTCGGTGACGCAGGCGCCGATCTTGGCGAAGGCCGGCGCCCACGACGGCGAGGTGGTCGGCGCGACGAGGATCTCGCCCTCGCACAGCTCGCCGACCTCGCTCACCGTGCGACAGACGCGCGCCTTGCCTTCGACCACGCCCGGACTGCCTGCGAAGCCCTTCAGCTCGGTGATGTTCTCCGGGTCGAGGATCTCCTGCACCGCGGCCCAGTCGGCGAGCGACTTGTTCGTCACGCCCCACAGCACGATGGTGAACGGTTCCTGGATCACCTCGGGCGCGGTGCCGATCGCCGGCGGCGGCGACCACTCCTTGAACTTCGCCATGACGCCCTTGCGCCAGGCGATCTCGGCAGGCCAGGTCTTCGTGCCGCGCGGCGTCACGCCGGTGGCCCAGGCGGTGACGATGTCCCACAGCGCCTGCTTGATCTCGTCGCGACGCAGCAGCCAGACGTCCTCGACGTCCTCGATGACGCCGTGCTCCTTCATGACGGCAGCGACCTCGCGCATCTTGTTCCAGAACACCGAGTGGAACCAGTGCTCGACGTAGAACAGGTGGTTCTCGACGTACGGGAACACCGTCTTCGCGCAGCCGAGCAGTTCGTCGAACTGCCTGCGGTCTTCTTCCTTCTCGATCAGCGAGCGATACTCGGCGACGATGCGGTCACGCTCGGCGCGCACCTTCTCGGTGGGCCGGTCGATGTCGTGGCCGCCGCGCAGCTTGCCGATGTAGGTGGCGATGCCGATGAGCGGAACGTTCATCTGGTCGTTCCACGAACGGTCGTGGTGGAACCAGCCGGTGCCCGTCGACACGTTGAACCAGGGCTCGCGGGCGAGGTTCACCGACGTGAGCCATTCCGTGCCGCGCGGATGCTCCTTCAGCGCCCGCTCGACCGCCGTCCACTCGGGGCTCGACGTGATGATGCCGTCCACGCCCAGCTCGATCGCCTTGCGCGCGAGCTTCTTCAGCTCCTCGTCGGGCTGGTACATCATCACGTCGATGCCCGAGATCATCTGCGTGACGCGCTGCGTCGGAATGCTCGGGAACAGCTTCTGCACGAAATCGAGGAAGAACACGTAGGCCGCGTAGCCCAGGTTCAGGAACTCGAAGTGGTACTGCCAGCACTTGATCCCGAGATTGATCAGGTCGTCGTAGTTCTTCAGCAGGTGATAGCCGTTCGACGTGCCGATCGCGTCGGTGACCACCGAGATGTCCTCCATCTCGGCCAGCCGCGGAATCTGCAGCGCCTCCAGCTCGCGGATCGTCGCCTCCATCTTGACTTTCCACTTCGCCTCGAGCGCGTCCCAGTTCTTGTAGTAGTGGCCGGCGCGCTCCATGAAGTTCGGCACGCGTCGGCCGATCTCGTCGGGATCCTTCACCGGAACCGGCGAGATGTAGACGTAGCCGTTGATCATCCGATGGTCGACGCCGCGCACCGGCGGCACCATGAAGATCCGGTTGTTGAACTGCGAGAGCGCGAGGTACCAGGCCTCGTCCCAGATCGTGTCGAAGGGGTACAAGGGCTCGGGGTAGTGCAATCCGTCGTAGAACCAGAACGTCTCCTTCTCGTACGCATTGCGCTGCGGGTCGTCGGTGACGAACTGGTACTGGTACGGATACATGCGCTCCCAGCCTTCGGTGCCGGGAATGACGTCTTTCTTCACATCGTGCGGTACGGGGAATTTCATCGCTGGCCTGCTCCCTGGATCTTCGGATTTCGACGGACCTTCGGGCGGCGTCGCGCATCGCGGGGCGCTGCGAGAGCAGTAAACGCAAGGCCTGTGCCATCGGCGCCGCGATCGACTGATGCAACGCAACAGCCAGCGCGTCGCGTTCGTCGTCGCGACGGCGACGATCGCGCGTCGGACGGTGCCGGTGCTCGCGATGCGCCCGATCGCTCCTCGCTGCTGCGTCGCGGCAGCGCACGCTCTTCGATCGATGCGCGCTTCGCCTCGCGTTTCGGCGAGCGCAAGACCGCGCTTGCTCCTTTGAGCGAAGCGCGACGCGGCGCAGGCTGCGATTTGCTCATTTGAGCAATCGGCCCCCGATCCGGCAGCGCGGCCCCCGATCCGGCAGCGCGGCCGGACTTGATCTCGATCAAGGTAAG
Source organism: Burkholderiales bacterium (assembly GCA_003576795.1). GTDB lineage: Bacteria > Pseudomonadota > Gammaproteobacteria > Burkholderiales > Burkholderiaceae_E > Zeimonas. The sequence goes on along the minus strand of QEVN01000008.1, from coordinate 20,811 downwards.
CCGGCCGCGCGCAGCCTCGAATGCGAGTTCGGCAGGAGACGAAGATGAGCAGGCTGCGCAGTGTTCCGCGTGCGGCGGACGACGATCGCACGAAAGGCGCGGTCCGCGCGGACGATCTTCGCGCGCAGGTGCACTTCTGCTCGGAGACCGGACAGATCTGGCTGCGCGAGCACCGGATGCTGCTCGTGCACGCCGAGGCGCAGGCCCTGCTGCGCAAGGAGCTGATCGACACGCTCGGCATGACCCGCGCGCGCGGGCTGCTGATGCGCATGGGCTACGCGTCGGGAGCGCGCGACGCCGAGATCGCTCGCACGCGCTCGCAGAACGCGAGCGACCTCGACGCGTTCATGACCGGCCCGGAGCTGCACACGCTCGAAGGCATCGTGCGCGTCGTTCCGCTGCGCCTCGAGCTGGACCGCTCCGCCGGGCACTTCCACGGCGAGTTCCGCTGGGAGAACTCGTGGGAAGGCCAATGGCACCGCCACTACTACGGCACGCACGACGAGCCGGTGTGCTGGACGCAGATCGGCTACGCCTGCGGCTACACGTCCGTCTTCATGGGCCGGCCGATCCTCTACAAGGAAGTGCAGTGCAGCGGCATGGGCGACGAGCACTGCCGCATCGTCGGCAAGCCGATCGAGGAGTGGGACGACGCCGAGGAGCACCAGCAGTTCTTCAACCGCGAATCGATCGCCCAGCAGCTGCTCGATCTGCAGACGCAGGTCGTCGAGCTGCGCTCGAAGATCGACGAGCGCCAGGGACTCGAACCCGACATCGCCGGCAACGCGCCGGCGTTCTGCAAGGCCTTCGAGCTGCTGCGGCTGGCCGCCGGAAGCCGCATCGTCGTGCTGCTGCTCGGCGAAACCGGCGTGGGCAAGGAGCTGTTCGCGCGCGCGTTGCACCGGATGAGCGACCGGCGCGCCAAGCCCTTCGTCGCGCTGAACTGCGCGGCGATGCCGAACGACCTCGTCGAGGCGGAGCTGTTCGGCGTCGAGAAAGGCGCGTACACCGGCGCGCAGGTCGCGCGCCCCGGCCGCTTCGAGCGCGCCGACGGCGGCACCCTCTTCCTCGACGAGATCGGCGACCTGCCGCTGCCGGCCCAGAGCAAGCTGCTGCGCGCGCTGCAGGAAGGAGAGATCGAGCGCGTGGGCGATCACCGCACGCGGCGCGTCGACGTGCGCGTCGTTGCCGCGACGAACTGCCGGCTGCAGGATGCGGTGCGCGAGGGCCGCTTCCGTTCCGATCTCTACTACCGGCTGAACGCGTTCCAGATCGAGATCCCGCCGCTGCGCGAGCGCAAGGAGGACATTCCGCTGCTCGCCAAGCGCTTTCTCGCCGAGCAGTGCGCCATCCAGGGCAAGAAGCTGCTCGGCTTCAGCGACAAGGCGAAACGCTCGCTGCTCTCCTACGACTGGCCGGGCAACATCCGCGAGCTGCGCAACGTCGTCGAGCGCGGCGTGCTGCTCGCTCCTCCGGCCACGCGCGTCGAGGTGCACCAGCTGTTCGCTTCGCAGCCCGACGACGACGGCACGTCGCTGTCGGTCGATGCGCACGGCGCGCTCGGCGTGCGCAGCTGGGAGCCCGGACGTGCGCTGTCCGAGGCGGTGTTCAACGGCACGATGACGCTCGACCAGGTCGAGACGATGCTGCTCGAGACGGCGGTGGACAAGGCGCGCGGCAACCTGTCGTCGGCCGCGCGCATGCTCGGACTGAGTCGCGCGCAGCTCGCCTATCGGCTGAAGCGGCTGAGCGAACCGGCGGGCGCGGGCGAAGGCGCGCGATGAGCGAACGGGCCACGGCGACCGACGCCGCCGCGCGCGTGCGCGCGCTGCTTTCGTCGCACAGCACGATGACGCTGGCCAGCGCGGGCGCAGGCGGGGCCTGGGCGGCACCGGTCTTCTATGCCGAGCGCTTCGGCGACGACGGGTCGCTGCGGCTGGTCTTCGTCTCGTCGCCGGCGAGCCGCCACGCGCTCGAGCTCGAGGCCGATGCCCGCGTCGCAGCCGCCGTGCACGACGATGCGCGGGACTGGCAGTCGATCCGCGGAGTGCAGCTCGCCGGCCGCGCGCGCGCGCTCGACGCCGACGAGAGCGGCGAAGCCCGCCGCCTCTATGCCGCGAAGTTCCCGGTCATCGGCGATCCCGCCTGCGCGCCAGAGCCGATCGCGCGCGCCTTCGAGCATGCGCGCTGGTTCGTGCTCGTCGTCGAACGCGCCTTCCTCACCGACAACACGGTGGGCTTCGGAAAGCGCGAAGAGGTCGTCTACACCGCGGCGTGAGGGCGAGACGCCTGCCCGCGCCGCGCGTCTTCAGACCGCGGCTCGACCGGGAGGCGGCGGCGGCTGGCGACCGGTCGGAGACGCGGGCGCCGGCGCAGACGGCGATGCGGCGGGCGATGCGGCGGGCGGTGCGGAACGGGTTGCGGAGGGCGGCGCGGATCGCGCTGTGTTCGCCGACCCTCGCAACGACGTGCCCAAGCCCGACAGGAGATCGCCGAACTCGACCGGGAAGGGAAAGACGATCGTCGTGTTGTTCTGCGTGCCGATCGTGGCGAGCGTGTTCAGGTAGCGCAGCTGCATCGCCTCGGGCCGTGCGGAGAGGATCTCGGCCGCCTCGAACAGCTTCTGCGCGGCCTGCTCCTCGCCTTCGGCGCTGATCACCTTCGCGCGCCGCTCGCGCTCGGCTTCGGCCTGGCGGGCGATCACGCGGATCATGCTCTCGTCGAGATCGACGTGCTTGATCTCGACGTTCGACACCTTGATGCCCCAGGCATCGGTCTGCGCATCGAGGATGTCCTGGATGTCGTTGTTCAGCTTGTCGCGCTCGGAGAGCATCTCGTCGAGGTCGTGCTTGCCGAGCACCGAACGCAGCGTCGTCTGCGCGAGCTGGCTCGTCGCCTGCTGGAAGTCCTCGACCTGGATCACCGCCTTGTCGGCCTGCACCACGCGGAAATAGATGACCGCGTTGACCTTCACCGAGACGTTGTCGCGCGAGATGACGTCCTGGGTGGGCACGTCGAGCACGAGCGTGCGCTGGTCTACGCGCACCATCTGCTGCACGTAGGGCAGCAGCAGGATCAGCCCGGGGCCCTTCACGCCGGTGAAGCGCCCGAGGGTGAAGACGACGCCGCGTTCGTACTCGCGCAGGATGCGGATCGACGTCGCCAGGATCGCGACGACGATGACGACGATGGGCAGGTAGACGGCCAGATCGAAGGACATCGGGTTCTCCTCGGGGAGGTAGCCCCCCGGATCGTTCAGGATTCGGCGACGACGCGCAAGACCAGCCCGTCGACCGCCACGACGCGCACGCGCTGGCCGGGCGCCAGCGGCGCATCGCCCACCGCATGCCAGCGCTCGCCCGCCGCGAGCACGCGCCCGCGGCCGCCGCTCCATTCGAGCACCGTGCCGCGCTCGCCGAGCATGCCGCGCTCGCCCGTCTTCACCGGGCGGCGGCGCGCGTGCCAGAGCATGCGCAGCACGAGCAGCGAGAACGCGAGGCTGAAGCCGACGATCGCCACGATCGACGTCCACGGCACGCCGAAGCCCGGCGCCTCGGTGTCGATGAGGATCGTCGCACCGAGCACGAAAGCCACCGCACCCCCCAGCGCTGCCGCACCGGCCGATGGCGTGAAGGCCTCGGCGATCATCAGCAGCAGGCCGAGCACGACGAGGCCGAGTCCGGCGTAGTTCACCGGCAGCACCGACAGCGCGTACAGGCCCAGGAGCAGGCAGATCGCGCCGATCGTTCCCGGGTACAGCGCGCCCGGATGCATGAACTCGAAGATCAGCCCGTAGAAGCCGATCGTCATCAGGATCAGCGCGAGACTCGGATTGGTCAGCGCCGAGAGCAGGCGCGCGCGCCAGTCGGGATCGAGCGCCTGCTGCGCGAGCCCGCCCGTGCGCAGCTCGACGCTCGCGGAGCCCACCGAAACGGTGCGCCCGTCGGCCTTCCCGAGGAGGTCGTCGACGTCGTTGGCGATCAGGTCGACGACCTTGTTCGCCTTCGCGTCGGCGGCCGAAAGGCTGGCCGCGTCGCGCACCGCGCGCTCGGCCCAGTCCGCATTGCGTCCGCGCATCTCGGCGAGCGAGCGGATATAGGCCACGGCGTCGTTGATCGCCTTGGCCTCCATCGCCGAATCGGGTTCGCGGCCGCGCGACGGAGCTGCCTGCGGCTTCGCCGATCCGTCGCCCTTCGACGCATCGCCCCCTTTCGACGCCTCGCCTTCCTGCGGCGCGTTTCGGTCGCGCTTGCCGCGATCGCCGCCGTCGTCGCCGCCGAACGGCAACCCGCCGCCGATCGCCACCGGCGTCGCGGCGCCGAGATTCGTGCCCGGGGCCATCGCGGCCACGTGGCACGCATAGAGGATGTAGGTACCGGCGCTGGCGGCGCGCGCGCCGCCGGGCGCAACGAAGCCGAGCACGGGGATCGGCGACGAGACGATCGCGCGAACGATCTCGCGCATCGACGTGTCGAGCCCGCCGGGCGTGTCCATGCGCAGCACGACGACCGCCGCGCCCTCGCGCGCCGCACGCGACAGGCCGCGAACGACGTAATCGGCGCTCGCCGGGCCGATCGCGCCGTCGATCGTCAGCACGACGGCGTGGCGCGCGGGCGCCTGCGCCCCGACGGCGAGAGCCCAGAACGCCAGGCAGACGGTGGCCATCGCCAGCGCCGCGAAGCGAAAGCGTGCGCGAAGCGCAAAGGCAATCGTGTTGGACGAGCCCGACGGTGCGATACCGATCATGCGTCCGATCATACCCGGCACCGTACGCGTAAACGCCGGCGCGATGCGCAACAAGCCAGGGCACGGCCGTCGCAGCCCGTTATGTACTAGCGTATACTACGCATCGGATCGAATCGCCGGCTGCCGGAAATCCCCTCATGCTCCTTCGCTTCCTCCTCGCCTGCCTGTTCGCGCTGTCGGCCTCCGCGGGATACGCCGCCGAGGTCACGGTTTCCGCCGCGGCGAGCCTGCAGAACGCCTTCCGCGAAATCGCCGCCGCCTGGGAGAAGCAGCATCCCGGCGACAAGATCCTGCTGAATTTCGGCGCCTCCGGCACGCTGCTGCAGCAGATCGACAAGGGCGCGCCGGTCGACGTCTTCGCCTCGGCCGACAGGGAAACGATGGATCGGGCGCAGGAAAAGAATCTGGTCGACGCGTCCGCACGCCGCACCTTCGCTCGCAATACGCTCGTCGCCGTCGTGCCGGTCGACTCGAAACTCGCGATCGCGTCGCTTCGCGACCTGCGCCAGGACGGCGTGCAGCGCATCGCGATCGGCGACCCGCGCAGCGTTCCCGCCGGCCGCTACGCCGAGGCGGCGCTCACGGCGGCGGGCGAACGCGAGGCGCTCGCGCCGAAATGGATCACGGCGCAGTCGGTGCGCCAGGTGCTCGACTACGTCGCGCGCGGCGAAGTCGACGCCGGTTTCGTCTATGCGACCGACGCCGCGGTCATGAAAGACAAGGTGCGAATCTCCTTCGACATTCCGCTCGAAAAGCCGGTGCTCTATCCGGTGGCGCCGCTCGCCGCTTCGGCGAACCCGGCCGGCGCGCGGTCGTTCATCGATTTCCTTCTCTCCGGGGCGGGGCAGGAAATCCTCGCGCGCTACGGATTCGCATCGCCGTAAGCCGTCGTGGAGGCCGCATGGGTCGCGTTGTCGCTGTCGCTGAAGGTCGCGGGATGGGCGACGCTGCTCAATGCGGTGCTGGGCATCGGCGTGGCGTGGGCGCTCGCGCGACTGCGCTTTCCCGGACGCGACCTGCTCGATTCGCTGCTCACGCTGCCGATGGTGCTGCCGCCCACGGTGCTCGGCTACTACCTGCTCGTGCTGATCGGCCGCAACGGACCGATCGGCGCGTTCCTGCAGCAGCATTTCGGCATCACGCTGATCTTCAGCTTCACCGGCGCGGTGATCGCTGCCACGGTGGTCGCCTTTCCGCTCGTGATGAAGTCGGCGCGCGCGGCCTTCGAGACGATCGATCCGCAGTTCGAGAAAGCCGCGCGCGTGCTCGGCTTGTCGCCGCTGGCCGTGTTCTTCCGCGTGACGCTGCCGCTGGCCCGCCGCGGCATCCTCGCCGGGCTGCTGCTCGCTTTCGCGCGCGCGCTGGGCGAGTTCGGCGCGACGCTGATGGTCGCCGGCAGCATTCCGGGCCGCACGCAGACCCTGTCGATCGCGGTGTACGAGGCGGTGCAGGCCGGCGAGGATGCCACGGCGAACGTGCTCGTCGTCATCGTTTCCGCGACCTGCGTGGCGGTGCTGCTCGCCGTCGGTCGACTGGCGCCCGGGCGATCGCCTGCCTGAACCGGAGACGCCGATGATCTCCGCTGCCCGCATCCAGGACGATCCGGATCCCGATCGCGAAACCTTCGCGGTCGACGTCGCATCGACGCTGCGCGGACGCGGGGGCCACTTCACGCTGCGCGTGCATTTTTCGACGACCGCGCGGCGGATCGTCCTGCGCGGACCCTCCGGCTCCGGCAAGAGCCTCACGCTGCAGGCGATCGTCGGATTGCTGCGGCCGCAGCAGGGCCGCATCGCGGTGCTCGGCCGCTGCCTGTACGATTCGAACAAGGGAATCGACATCCCGGCCCCCGAGCGCGACATCGGATATCTGTTCCAGGACTACGCCCTCTTTCCGCATCTCACCGTGCGACAGAACGTCGCCTTCGGGCTGGCTCGCTCGATCTTCAATCCGCTCGCGTCGGTGCGCGATCCGCGCGCCGAGCGCTGGCTCGAAACGCTGGGCATCGCGGCGCTCGGCGACCGCTACCCGGATCAGCTCTCCGGCGGACAACGCCAGCGCACCGCATTGGCGCGCGCGCTGGCGCGCACGCCGCGCGCGCTGCTGCTGGACGAGCCCTTCGCCGCGCTCGATCCGGCGCTGCGCGTTCGGCTGCGCGACGAGCTCGATTCGCTGCAGCGCCGGCTGGGGCTTCCGATGATTCTCGTCACGCACGACGAAGCCGACGTGGAGCGCTTCGGCGATGAAATCGTCGAAATCGAGGCCGGTCACGTATGCCGGCACGAACGACGCTTCGAGGACGCGAAGGCCCTGTTGTCGGAGGTCGCTTGAACTCGCCGATGTCGGTGCGCGGGCTCGTGTGGCTCGCCTATGGCGACGAGAACTTCGGCGGCCCCGGACGCATCGGCCTGCTCGAAGCGATTCGCAGCGAGGGATCGATCACCGCGGCCGCGCGTCGCGTCGGCCTGAGCTACAAGGCCGCCTGGGATGCGATCGATCGCATGAACAACATGGCCGGCGAACCGCTCGTCTCGCGCACGACCGGGGGCCGCGGCGGCGGCTCCACGCGGCTCACGCCGCGCGGTGAACGGCTGATCGAGAATTTCCGCCTGATCGAAGCCGAGCACCGGCGTTTCCTCGACCTGCTGTCGAAATACACGCACGGAATGCCCGACGATCTCCAACTGCTCCGGAGACTGAACCTGATGAAGACCAGCGCCCGCAACCAGTTCGTCGGAAAAGTCGTCGCGGTACACGCAGGCGCGGTCAACGACGAGATCGAGATCGAGATCTCGGGCGGCCAGCGCATCGTCGCGGTCGTCACGCGCGAGAGCACGCAGAACCTCGGGCTCGCGCCCGGGCGCGAGGCCTTCGCGCTCGTGAAGGCTTCGTCGGTCCTGCTCGCCACCGATCTCACGGGCACCAAGCTCTCGGCGCGCAACCGCCTCGACGGAATCGTCTCGCGCCTCGAGCCCGGCGCGGTCAACAGCGAAGTCGTCGTCGATCTCCCGGGCGGCGGAACGATCGCGGCCATCGTGACGAAGCACAGCGCCGATGCGCTCGGTCTGGCCGTCGGCAAGCCGGTCACCGCGCTCTTCAAGGCTTCGAGCGTCATCGTGGGCGCCGTCGACTGAGCGCGCGGCGTTACAGGTTCCCGGGCCGGTTCCCGGGCGCGCGCCCGTAGCGCCGCGCGATCGCTCTGCTGCGAGACGCGGCATTCTTGCCTGGGCAAGCTGCTTCGCGCCTGGAAACGCTGCCTCTTGCAGCGCCTCGATAGCGCCGCGACGCGCCGGCGTTCAGTGTTCCGCTTTCGGGGCGACGAAGCCCGGGTGCTCGAAATGGTCGCCGTACTGCCCGAGCGCCTCGACCACCTGCACGACGCCGGCGCTGCGCTTCGCCCCTGGATTCCTGCCTTGCAGCGTCTCGTTGCCTCCCATCATCGTCGCCAGGATGGCGTGCAGCACTTCGTCGGCAGCCGGCTCGAGCTTGCAGTGCTGCACGATGCTGGCGACCTGTGCGTCGATCTCGCGACCCAGCTCGTCGTATTGCGCGGGGCTCATCCGTCCGGAATGGACGGCGGCGAGATTCCGGTTCACCGCGAGGCCGATACGCGACATGCCGGCGCGCAACGCCTCGTCGCTCGCCCACTTGCGACCATGGTCGAGCCTCAACTCAGGTGTCTTGCCGTGCCCATGGGAATGCGAAGGACCCTGCGCGTCGGCGACGGGCGCATCGACGTGAGCGTGTCCCGTCGTTTGCGCAGTCGTCGCGGCCTGCGCTGCAAGAGCGAGCGAGCCGGCGGCGATCCATGCGCCGGTAGCGAGCAGGAATGGAAAACTGCGTTTCATCGATCTCTCCGTTTCGTGGCGAGGCCGCTCGGTGCGGCGGCTTCATCGAATGAAACGAAGTGCGGACCGGAAAGTTCCCGGCGTGCGCGCGAGTCTCAATCGTGCTCGTGCAATTCCTCTACACCGGAGGAACCGATCGGCTGTTGCAGCAACAGGTTGCGCAGCCGCTCGCGCTGCCGAGCGTCGAGCAGCTCGCGCTCGCGCAGCAACTGCTCGATGACGAGCTTCTGCTGCGCATCCTGCAGGCGTGCGATCGCCGCCCGTTCGGACTCGATTGCCTGCGCATCGGGCGTCGGAGCGAAGATCGCGTCGATGAGGCGGTCGCGCCTTGCGTGGATCTCGCGCGAAGCCGCCCGGAACTGGTCGAGGAAGCCCGTCTCGGCCTCTTGCCAGCGGCGCTGCTGCGCCTGGTCCAGCCCGAGATGACGAACCAGCCCCGCGAAGCCGGACGAAGATTCGGCCTCGCTCGCCTGCCATGCACGCCAGCCGGCCGCGCCGAGAACGCCCAGATTCGCCAGCAGCGACAGCGCGAGCGCAAAGCGCAACCACGTGGAGCGAGTCATCGGATGGCTTCCCCGGAGAGGACGCGGCAGGACCCGGCTCCCGCGCACAGCCCGCCGGGGGGGCCCGGCGCGAACACCTCGAGCGCACCCCCCACCGGACGGGGAAGCGCCGTTGGAACGGTCAGCGCGAGGCCCAACGCGAGCCCGAGCGACACCGAAACGGCAGCGCCGACGCCGGCGGGCACGAGCCAGCGCCAGCCGGACCGCGAACCCGCACGCCCGGCTGCAGCGAAGCGCGGCAACGCCTCGATGCGCCCGCGCACCACCTGCGAAAGGTCGAAGCCGAGCGGCTCGTCGGCGAGCGAGCGGAACTCCTGCTGCGCCGCGCGAAGCGCGGCGAGCCAGGAGCGGCAGCGCGCACACGAGGCGAGATGTTTGTCGATCGCGGTGCGCTGCTCCGTGGCGAGTTCGCCGTCCGCATAGGCCGACATCGCCTCGGTCGTCGGGCACTTCGTCGTCATTGCGCTGTTCCTCCGGCAGATGCGAAGACCGCAAGCAACGCGGTCCGCGCGCGCGCGATTCGCGACTTCACGGTCCCCTCGGCCACGCCGAGCGCCCGCGCAATCTCGGCGTACGACAGATCCTCCATCTCGCGCAGCAGCAGCACCTCGCGGTGCTCGGGCGGCAGCATGCGCAGCGCGGCGTCGAGCGACGCGACGCGGCACCTCGCCTCGATCCGCTCCTCGGGCGTCGGCGCCGGATCGGCGACCGGCAGATCGGCGTCGAGCGGCTCGAAGGCGACGACATTGCTTCTGCGCAGCACGTCCCGCGTGGCATTGCGGGCGATCTGCAGAAGCCACGTTCCGAATTGCGCTTCGGGTCGCCAGCGCGGCATCGCCTGCCACGCCTTGACGAACGAATCCTGCGTGATGTCCATCGCCTCCTCGCGCGATCCGATCATCCGGAACACGAAGCGGAAGACGCGATCCTGGTGGCGCGAAACGAGCTCGGTGAATGCCTTCGAGTCGCCGTTTCGCGCGCGCGCCGCCAACCCGGCGTCGTCGGTGTTCAACGCACACGTCCCCGTACCGGCAGCGCCCGGTGTCCGCCGCTATCTCGTGAAACGAACGACGCGAGGAAAAGTTCCCGGCTCAGCGCGGGATGCGGCGCGCCGCAACGAATGCGAGCACGATCCAGACGACGCTGCGCAGCGTCATCGCCGCCATCGTTCGGGCCTCCCAGGCGCCGCCGGTGGCGACGTGGATGCCGAAGGCGGCGAAGACCGCCACCGTGGCGGCGGCGATCGCGACGGCAAGCGCGAAGGCCCAGCGTCGGCGCAGCCAGAAGCCCACGCCGGCCAGCACGTAGAAGAAGCCGGCGACGAAGGTGAACCACAGCACGAAGGGGACGTAGTTGCCGGCGGCGACGACGGCGTCGGGCACGCCGAAGACCACGCGCCCGCCGGCGCGGATCGTCGCCAGCCCGAAGACGATCGCCACCACCGCCGCGACGATCAGCCAGGGATCGCGCCGCGCGGGCGCGGGCGCTGCTCGAACGTTTCCGGTCGGCTCGGCCATCCGGGAGACCCCGCAAGCAAGTAACTTGTTACTTCATCGTAGAGAGCGGTGACGTAGCCTGTCAAGCAGGAGATGCGCATGGATACGACGCAACTGCAGCGCACGGTCGCTGCGATGGTGCAGGCGCCCAAGGGCCTGCTCGCTGCCGACGAGAGCCCTCCCACGATCGCCAGACGTTTCGCCTCGATCGGCGTCGAATCCACCGAGGAGAACCGGCGCGCCTGGCGCAACGTGCTGCTCGGCGCGCCCGGACTCGCCGACTCGGTGAGCGGCGTGATCCTCTACGAGGAGACGCTCGGCCAGCACTCCGACGACGGCACCCCCTTCCCGCAGCTGCTCGAGCAGCGCGGCATCGTTCCCGGCATCAAGGTGGACCGGGGCAAGGTGCCGCTGGCGAACGCGCCCGGCGACGAGATCACTGAAGGGCTCGACGGACTCGCCAAGCGCCTGCAGCGCTATCGCGAGCAGGGCGCGCGCTTCGCGAAATGGCGGGCCGTCTACAATGTCTCCCCGACGCTGCCGGGCCCGCTCGCCGTGAAGGAGAACGCGCATGCCCTCGCCCGCTACGCCGCCATCTGCCAGCAGGAGGGCTTCGTTCCCATCGTCGAGCCCGAGGTGCTGATCGACGGCGACCATGCGATCGAACGCTGCAGCGAGGTCACCGAGCAGGTCCTGCACGCCGTCTTCCATGCGCTGCATCGGCAGCGCGTTGCGCTCGAAGCCATGCTGCTCAAGCCGAGCATGGTGCTGCCCGGCAAGGGCAGCGCGAAGGCCTCGCCCGAATCGGTCGCGCGGCATACGATTGCCGTGCTCCGCCGCACGGTGCCGGCCGCGGTGCCGGGCGTCTTCTTCCTGTCCGGCGGCCAGACGCCCGAGGAGGCGACCGCGAATCTCGATGCGATGAACCGGCTCGGTCCACAGCCCTGGGTGCTCAGCTTCTCGTATGCGCGCGCGCTGCAGGAGCCGGCGCTCGCCGCCTGGCGCGGCGATCCGGCCAACGCGGCGGCGGCGCGGCGCGCGCTGGTGCACCGGGCGCGGATGAACGCCCGCGCGCGGGAAGGCCGCTACGAGCCGGCGATGGAAAACGAGGCCGGACGCTGAGCCCTGCGCGCCTGCCGGCGCACGTCGTCAACGGCGCCTCGATCGCCGTCGGCGTCGCCCTGATCCACGTCGCCTGCGTTGCCTTCGCCGGCAGCACGCTCGCGCAGGTAGCCACCGGCGGTGCGGTCTGCGCGAGCCTGGCCGACGTTCCCGCCACCGTCCGCGGCGCGGGCCGGCGCGTGCTCGCCGCCGCGCTGCTCGCGTGGATGGCGAGCGCCTTCGTCTGGCTCGCGCAGGCGAGCCCGGTCGGGCTGGGCCTCGTCATCGGCGCGATCGGCTTCGGTGCGATGCTGACGATGGCGTGGGGCCCGCGCGCCGGTCCGATCGCCTTCGCGCCGATCCTGGCGACGATCTTCGCGTTGACGCTTCCGCCGCCCATCGCATCGAGCGCCGCACCGCTCGCCTGGACGGCGATCGGCTGCTTCGCCTATCTCGCCTGGTCGATGGCCACGGTACCGCCGCTGCAACGCCTGTACCGCACGCGCGCGCTCTTCGCGGCCCTCGACGCGACGACGACGCTGATGCGCAGCCGCGCAGCGCTGCTCGAGGCCTCCCCGGACCGCCGGGAGGACCTGCTGCCGCCGTGGATCGGCGACGAGTCGCGGCTGGCCGAGCGCCTGCAGGCGGCACGCGATCTCCTCTTCTCCGCGCCCGACTCGCCGCGCGCACGCAGCGAAACCGCGGCGCTGGTCGAGGCGATCGACGTGCGCGATCTGCTGCTGGCGAGCCGCCTCGACCTCGACCTGCTGGGCGACGACGAGCCGGCGCGAGCCGTGCGCGGACGCGTGGCCGGCGCGCTGCGCGGCTTCGCCGACGCGCTGATGCGCATCACGCTGCCGCCGCCCCGCACGGCGCCGGGCGAGCCGCGCGACGGCGCCCGCGCGCGAACGGACGCAGCGCCGCGGGTCGCCGGTACGCTGCTCGACGGCATCTTCGACGCTTCCGATCCGCGCGCGCTGCTGCTGCCGGCCTTCGTCGCTCGCCTGGAGCGGCTCGCCTCCGGCGTGCGGCGCATCGGCGAGGCGCTGCACGGCGGAGGCGAAGCGCTGCCGCTGTCGCGCGAGCAGCTGCGCATGTTCGCCGCGACCGAATCGTGGCCGCTGTCGGCGCTGCGCGCGAGCCTGTCGCTGCAATCGCCGGTGTTCCGGCACGCGCTGCGCATGGGACTGGCGCTGATGACCGCCTATTTCATCGCGCTGCAGTTGCCGTGGAGCGCTCATCCGCACTGGCTGGTGCTGGGCGTGGCCGTCGTGCTGCGCGGAACGCTCGAACAGACGATCACGCGTCGCAACGACCGCGTCTCCGGCACGGTGATCGGCTGCCTGCTGGTGATGCTGATCGCGCAGCTGCATTCGCCCACGTTGATGATCGCCGCCTTCCTCGCCGGCGTGGGCGTCGCGCACGCCTTCGTGACCGTGCGCTACCGCGTCACCGCGATCGCCGCCACCGTGATGGCGCTGCTGCAGGCGCACCTGGTCGACCCGCAGGCCGCGCTCGCCATTTTCGAGCGGCTGGCGGACACCGTGCTCGGCGCGGCGCTGGCCTGGGCCTTCAGCTACGTGCTGCCGTCCTGGGAGCGGCGCACGCTGCCGCGGCAGATCGAGCGCGCGCTCGCCGCATTGCGCGCGTACGCGGCGCACGCGCTGCGCAGCGATCCGCACGCGGGCGTCGCGCAGCGCCTGGCGCGCCGCTCGGCCTACGACGCGCTCGGTACCATCGCCGCGGCGCTGCAGCGCAGCCGCTTCGAGCCGCGGGGCGTGCGCCCCCCGTTCCTCGAACTGGCGTCGATGCTCGACGCCGCGCAGCGGCTGATGGCGCATCTGTCGGTGATCCGGATGTCGCTCGCGCTGCGCGCCGAGTCGCCGCAACGCGCGGAGAGCATCGCGGCCGTGCACGGCGCCGATCGCCTGTTGCAGCAGGCGCTGGACCGCTCGGCGCACCCGGCGGAACCGATCGAGCCGCCGTCGCCGGGCGCGCTACCCGAGGCCGCGCCGCAGGAGGATCCCGCCGCCTGGCTGCTGCGCCGTCTTCGCATCGCCGTGGCCGACGCGCTCGCCGTGCGGAACGCGGCCGACGCTGCGCTCGCCGCGCTCGGCGAGCGCAGCGCTCGAAAGCCGTGGACGGCTCAGCTGCAACGCAAGTGACGCTCGCGCACGAGGCGCAGCACCTCGTCGGGATCGCGCTTCCACCAGCGCGTCGACAGGATCTCGACCTCGTGTGCGCCGCGATATCCCTGGGCCTCGACGAGCGCGCGCAACGCGCGCAGATCGATGACGCCGTCGCCCATCATGCCGCGATCGAGCAGCAGGTCGGTGGTGGGAACGAGCCAGTCGCAGATGTGATAGGCGAGCAGCCGCGCGACGCCGGCGCGCGCGATCGCCCGCGGCAGGCGGGGATCCCACCAGACGTGGTAGGCGTCGACGGCGACGCCGATCGCCCCCGAAGGTCGGTCTCCGCTCGGAACCGGATCCAGCTCGTCGCACAGGTCGAGCGCCTGGTCCAGCGTGTTCACGCACGCGCGGTCGGCGCAGTACATGGGGTGCAGCGGCTCGATCGCCAGCGGCACGCCGCTCGCCCGCGCGTGCGGCAGGATCGCGGCGAGGCCGTCGCGCACCATCGCGCGCGCGCCTTCGAGATCGCGCGTGCCCGGCACGATGCCGCCCACCACCAGCACGAGGCAGCGCGCGCCGATCGTCGCCGCATCGTCGATCGCGCGCAGGTTGTCGTCGATCGCCGCGCGCCGGCCGGCCGCATCGGCCGCGGGGAACATTCCGCCGCGGCACAGGCCGCTCACCGTCAACCCGTTCGCGCGAATGCGGCGAGCCGCTTCCGCTGCGCCCAGCTCGGCGAGCTTGTCGCGCCACGGCGAGATGCCGCGGATCTCGTGCCGCGCGCAGGCGTCGATCATCTGCGCGAGATTCCATTGCTCGCGCACGGTCGCCGTGTTCAACGACAGGCGCGCGGGATCGGGAGCGGCGTTCACGAGGCGAGCGCCGCGTCGATGCCCTGCAGGCGCAGCCAGCTCGCCATGCGGGCGGCGGCGAGCGAAGGATCGACCAGCAGCCCGGCCGCATCGGCCAGCCGGAAGAGCTGCGCCAGGTGCAGCGCGTTGCGCGCCGACTGCTGGCCGCCGACCATCACGAAATGGTCCTGGTGGCCGTTCAGCCACGCCATGAACACGATGCCGGTCTTGTAGAAGCGCGTGGGCGCGCCGAAGATGTGCCGCGACAGCGGCACCGTCGGACCGAGGATCTCGTGAAAGCGCGCGACCTCGCCCTGCGCGAGCGCCGACAGCGCCGCCGAGGCGGCCGGCGCGATCGCGTCGAAGATGCCGAGCAGCGCGTCGGAATGACCGTGCTCGTCGCCCTCGATCAGTTCGGCGAAATGGAAATCGTCGCCGGTGTACATGCGGATGCCGGGGGCGAGCCGGCGCCGCATCGCGACCTCCTTGCTCTTGTCGAGCAGCGAGATCTTCACGCCGTCCACGCGCGCGGCGTTGCGGTTCAGGATTTCCACGGCCACGTCCATCGCCGCGTCGGCGTCGCGATGCCCCCAGTAGCCGGCCAGCGCGGGATCGAACATCTCGCCCAGCCAGTGCACGATCACCGGTTCGCGCGCCTGCGACAGCAGGCGGTCGTAGACGCGCGCGTAGTCGTCGGGCGACTTCGCGCAGCCGGCCAGCGCGCGGCTGGCCATCAGGATCAGCCGCCCGCCGAGCGACTCGATCGCCTCCATCTGCATCTCGTAGGCGGCGATCACCTCGTGAACCGACGAAGCGGCGCCGGCCGGCAGGTGATCGGTGCCGCAACCGCAGGCGACCAGCGCGTTCGGCTCGCCGCGCGCGGCGTCGAGCGTGCGCCGGATCAGCTCGTACGACGTGCGCCAGTCCAGGCCCATGCCGCGCTGCGCCGTGTCCATTGCCTCGGCGACGCCCAGGCCCAGCGACCAGAGCCGGCGACGATAGGCGATCGTCGCGTCCCAGTCGATCGCGCAGTCGGTCCACGGATCGATCGCGGCGAGCGGATCGGCAACGACGTGCGCCGCCGAATAAGCGACGCGATCGAAAGCCACGCGCAGCGCGAGGTCGAAGGCCTTCGGCTGCGACAGGGTGAAGCGTCGAAGCGTGCGACCCGCCTCGGGAAGCATCAGCGAGGGCATCGGTTCGGGACTCCGAAGCTCAGGCGGGCAGGGCCTCGAGGTCTACCCAGCGGCGCTCGCGCCACGACTGCAGTCCGGCTTCGACCAGCTGAACGCCCTTTGCGCCCGCGCGCAGGTTCCACGGAAACGGTTCGTCGTCGACGACGTGCCGGATGAAGCGCTCCCACTGCGCCTTGAACGCGTTGTCGTGCAGGACCGTGTCGGGAACCGGCTGCCAGCCGGCGAAGAAATCGATCGGCTGCGGAAGATCGGGGTTCCACACCGGCTTGGGCGTGTTCACGCGCGCCTGCGTGCGGCACTCGCGCAACCCGGCCACCGCCGAACCGTGCGTGCCGTCGACCTGCAGCGTGAGCAGGTCGTCGCGCCGCACGCGCACGCACCACGAACTGTTGAAATGCGCGACGATGCCGCGCTCGGTGACGAAAGTGGCATAGGCCGCGTCGTCTGCCGTGGCGGCATAGGGCTTGCCGTTCTCGTCGATACGCTCGGGAATGTGCGTGGCGCCCAGGCACGAGACGCTCTTCACCTCGCCGAACAGGTTGTCGACGACGTAGCGCCAGTGGCACAGCATGTCGAGGATGATGCCGCCGCCGTCCTCCTTGCGGTAGTTCCACGACGGACGTTGCGCCGGCTGCAGATCGCCCTCGAAGACCCAGTAGCCGAACTCGCCGCGCACCGACAGGATGCGTCCGAAGAAGCCGGCGTCGATCAGCAGCTTCAGCTTCTGCAGCCCCGGCAGCCACAGCTTGTCCTGCACGACACCGTGCTTGACCCCGGCCGCGCGCGCCGCTTCGTAGATCTGCATCGCCTCGGCGAGGTTGGTCGCCGACGGCTTCTCGCAATAGACGTGCTTGCCGGCGGCGATCGCCTTCTTGACCAGCGACGGCCGCATCTGCGTGGTGGCCGCATCGAAGAACACGGTGTCCTGCGGGTTCGCCAGCGCGCGATCGAGGTCGGTATCCCAGCGCAGCCCGCCGTGCGCGGCGGCCAGCGCCTGCATCCGCTCGGCGCCGCGTCCGACGAGGATCGGATCGGGCATCACGCGGTCGCCGTTGGCGAGCTTCACGCCACCCTCGGCGCGAATGGCGAGGATCGAGCGGATCAGGTGCTGGTTCAGACCCATGCGGCCCGTCACGCCGTGCATGACGATGCCTAGTGTTCGCGTGCCCATCGTTCGCGTGCCCGTCCTTCTCGTGCCCGTCGGCACGGCGCCGTAATTAACCTTCTGGTTAATAGTCTACGGCGATCGCAACGGGCGCGTCAAGGAGGTTGAAGGCCGCAGCGGGTGCACGATACGATCCTCTTCTCACCATCCGGTTAACGAGCTTCCCCGCCATGCCGCGCATCCGTACCACCGTCGTCGGCTCCTATCCCGTCCCGCAGTGGCTGGTCGCCTCGCCCTCCGAGCAGGCGCTGCTCGACGCGACGCGCGTGGTGATCGGCACGCAGGAGCAGGCCGGCATCGATCTCGTCTGCGACGGCGAGCTGTACCGCTTTGACCTGAACCATCCCGAAACGAACGGGATGATCGAATATTTCGTCCGCCCGCTCGACGGCGTCTCGCAGCGCTTCTCCTTCGACGCGCTGATCGCCTGGCGGGCGAACGCCGGCATGCGCTTCCGCACGCGTCCGCCGGGCATCGTCGAAGGGCCGATCGGCCATGGCGCGCTCGATCTTCCGCTCGCCTGCGCACGCGCGAAGGCGCTCGCGCGCAAGCCCTTCAAGTTCACGCTCACCGGCCCGCACATGCTCGCCAAGACGCTGATCGACCGGCACTACGGAGATCCGGCGCAGCTCGCGCACGCGATCGCCGACGTGCTCGCCGCGCAGGTCGCGCAGCTCGACGCCGAGGTCGTGCAGCTCGACGAGGCGAACCTGCCCGGCCATCCCGAGGAATGGCAATGGGCCGCATCGGCGATCAACCGCGTGCTCGATGCCGTGCGCGGCAAGCCCGCGGTGCATCTGTGCTTCGGCAACTACGGCGGCCAGACGGTGCAGAAAGGCACCTGGAACCGCCTGGTCGACTACCTGAACGCATTGCACGCCGATCACGTGGTGCTCGAGTGCGCGCATCGCCCGCCCGACGAGCTGGAGGCCTTTCGTGCGCTCGATCCGCGCATCGGCCTGGGGCTCGGCGTGGTCGACATCAAGGTCAACGAAGTCGAGAGCGCCGAGTCGATCGCGCGCGCGATCGAGCGCGCCGAACGCGTGCTCGGCACGGGCCGCGTGCGCTACGTGCATCCCGACTGCGGGTTCTGGATGCTGCCGCGCTCGGTGGCCGACGCGAAGATGCGCGCGCTCGTCGCCGGGCGCGACCTCTTCGAAGGCATCGCATCGCGCAACGACTGACGCCGGAGTGCGAACCATGCAGCCGCTTCCGCAACGCTTCGACGACGTCGAAGCGCTCGAAACCTTCCTGAGCGAACCGACGCCGGCGCTCGTCGCCGATCTCGAGCGCATCGACGGCGACGTCCTCGTGCTCGGCGTCGGCGGCAAGATGGGCCCGACGCTCGCGCGCATGGCGAAACGCGCCCTGCCCGGCCGGCGCGTGATCGGCGTGGCGCGCTTCTCCGACCCGGCCACGCGCGCCTCGCTCGAAGCGCACGGCGTCGAGTGCATCGGCTGCGACCTGCTCGATCGCGATGCGCTCGCACGGCTGCCCAACGTCGCCGACGGCGTGCGCAACGTCGTCTTCATGGCGGGCCACAAGTTCGGCGCCGTCGGCAACGCCGCGCTCACCTGGATGATGAACGTCGGCGTGCCGATGAACGTCGCCGAGGTCTACCGCGAGGCGCGCATCGTCGCGTTCTCCACCGCCTGCGTCTATCCCTTCGTGCCGGTCGACGGACCGGGCGCCGACGAGAGCGTGGCGCCCACGCCGCCCGCCGGCGACTACGCGAACTCCTGCGTCGGACGCGAACGGATGTTCGAGTACGGCTCGCGGAAATGGGGTACGCCCGGCCGCCTCGTTCGCCTGTCGTACGCCATCGACATGCGCTACGGCGTGCTGCACGACGTCGCCTCGGCCGTGTTCGAGCAGCGCGAGCTGAACCTGACGATGGGATACGCGAACGTCATCTGGCAGGGCGATGCGAACGAGCAGTCGCTGCGCCTGCTCGCGCACTGCACCTCGCCCACGACGCCGATCAACGTCACCGGAGCGCAGCACACGAGCATCCGCTGGCTCGCCGAGCGGTTCGGCGAGCGCTTCGGAAGAGCGCCGCGGCTGGTCGGAAGCGAAGCGCCGACGGCGTGGCTCGAAGACACCTCGGCCTCGCAGCGCCTGTTCGGCAGGCCGCGCGTGTCGATCGAGCAGATGATCGACTGGACCGCCGACTGGATCGCGCGCGGGCGCCCGAGTCTCGGCAAGCCGACGCATTTCGAGACGCGCGACGGCAAGTACTGAACGCGGCGCGAACATGACACGCCCCCGGGCGACGGACAGCGAGGCAGCGCCGATCGGGGCGCTCGACGCGGGCGACCTGCAGTGCGCGCTCGCGCTGTCGCGTGCGGCGTCGTGGAACCAGAACGAAGCCGACTGGCGCACGATGCTCGCCCTCGGGCGGGGCTGGTGCATCCGCTCGCCGGGCGACGCCTCGCCCGTGCGCCTGGCGGCCTCGATCGTGGTGCTCCCGTACGGCGCTTCGTTCGCCTGGGTCAGCATGGTGCTCGTGGCGCCGGAGTTCCGCGGCCACGGCTTCGCCGCCCGCCTGCTGCGCCATGCGCTCGCCGAGCTTTCCCGCGCCGGCCGCGGCGCCGTACTCGACGCGACGCCCGCCGGACGCCCGGTCTATGCGCGCGAGGGCTTCGTCGACAGCTGGAGCTTTCGGCGCTACCGGTGGGATCCGGCGCACCCTGTCCCCGTGCCGCCGGAGGCGACCGCGGCAGCGCCCGGACTCGCGTCCCGGCACGCGTCCCCGCCGCCGGCCTGCCGCATTCGCCCGCTGCGCGAAAGCGACTGGCCGGCGATCGCCGCGCTCGACCTTCCCGCTTTCGGCGCCGACCGTTCGCCGCTGTTGCGCCGGCTGGCCGCACGCCTGCCGCAGGCCGCGCAGGTGGCAGAGCGCAACGGCGCGACGGTCGGCTTCGTGCTCGGACGCGACGGACGCGAGGCAGCGCAACTCGGGCCCCTCGTCGCCGAAGACGCGGCCACCGCGTGCGCGCTGCTCGACGCCGCGCTGGCCCGAACGCAGGGCCCGATCTACCTCGACGCCGCGGATGCGCAGCAGGCGCTGCTTTCGGCGATCGCCGAACGCGGCTTCGCGCCGCAGCGCCCGTTCACGCGGATGCTGTACGCCATGGAGCGCGCGCCCGGCGACGCATCGAAGGTCTTCCTCGTCGCCGGGCCGGAGCTGGGCTGAAAGCCCGGCTCACTCGTTTCGCTCATCCGTTTCGCTCGTTCACGTCCATCACTTCGGCATCCGGATCGAACGGTCGAGGAACTCGTTCGTGTAGACGCTCTTCACGTCGAAGGGCTTGTCGATGCCGATGTAATCGCGCACGAGCTCGTAGTCGTCCTGCATGCGCTTGTCCTCGTGGATGCCCAGCGCCACCTCGCGCGAAAACTTGTCGCTCATCAGCACCTCGACGAGCTTCCAGTTCTGCAGTTCGTTGTCGAACTTCAGCGCGCCGTTGGCGTCGACCAGCGCCTGCACGCACGGCTCGGGCTTGTCGACGCAGGCGCGGAACGCCCGCTGCGTCACCTTCACGAATCTGTCGATCAGCGGGCGATTCGCCTCGAGGAACTTGGCGTTGACGATGATCGAATTGCCGTAGGGGTTCAGCCCGGCGTCGCGCCACGCGAGAAAGCCCATGTCGTCGCCCAGCTCGCGCTGGAACACATGGTGCAGGTTGTAGAACGACGTGGTGATGTCGATC
>QEVN01000164.1 GCA_003576795.1 Burkholderiales bacterium | reverse complement strand
TGGAACCGATCGCGCCCGGTGCTCTTCGGCGGCGGCAGGGCGAAGTACGGATCGGCCAGCATGCGCGCGAGCAGCGCATCGTGCACTGTCCCGCTGCGCGCCCACTCGCCGCCCTCGTCGAACGCGCGCCCCGTGTGCCGCCGGCACCAGCCGTCGAGCAGCGTGTTCGCCGGGCCGGTGTCGAAGCCGCGCACCGGCTCCTCCGATCCGCAGTCGGCCGGCAGCAGCGTCACGTTCGCGATGCCGCCGAGGTTCACGATCGCGCGCCGCTCGAGCGGGCTGCGGAACACCTGCGCATGGAAGGCCGGCACGAGCGGCGCGCCCTGGCCGCCGGCGGCGATGTCTGCGGCGCGCAGATCGTGGACGACGGCGATCCGGCAACGTTCCGACAGGCGCGCGGCGTTCAGCAGCTGGATCGAGTATCCGAGCTCGGGCCGATGGCGAACCGTCTGGCCGTGCGCGCCGATCGCCGTGATCTGCTCCGCGCGGAGGTCGCACTGCAGGAGCAATGCTTCGACGGCTCGAGCGTAGCGGTCGGCGAGCGCGCTCGCCGCTTGCATCGCACGGGCCAGTTCGTCGGGGCCGCTCGCCTGCAGCGCATGGAGTTCGTCACGCAGAGCGTCGTCGATGGCTACGCTCGCGAAGCCGCCGGTGCGAATGCCGAAGTCGCCTTCGTCGATCTCCAGCAGCGCGGCGTCGACCGCGTCGACGCTGGTCCCCGACATCAGCCCGACGAAGCGACGCATCGCGGAGCGCGTCAGGCGACGGGCGCCGAGAACCGGACGCGCGCTACTCGAAGCGCGCGAGCTTCACGCCCTCGAGCTGCGCGAGCCGCGTGCGCAGCCCGTCGGCCTGCGCGGTGAAGCGCTTCATCTCGCTCTTGTCGAGCGGCGCGGAGCCGGGCATGGCGACGGTCAGCGGGTTGACGTTCTCGCCGCCGATCATGAACTCGTAGTGCAGGTGCGGGCCGGTGGCCATGCCGGTGGCGCCGACGTAGCCGATGACTTCGCCCTGCGCTACATGCGTGCCGACCGAAAGATCGCTGGCGAAGCCGTGCAGATGCGCATACAGCGTGGTGATGTCGTTGCGATGACGCACCACGATCACGTTGCCGTAGCCGCGCTGCTGACCGATGAATTCGATGACGCCGTCGCCCGAGCTGCGCACCTTGGTGCCGATCGGCGCCGCGAAATCCACGCCCTTGTGCTCGCGCGTGTACTTGAGGATGGGGTGCATGCGTGCCGGCTGGAAGCCGGACGAGATGCGGCTGAATTCCACCGGCTGGCGCAGGAACGAGCGCTTCAGGCTGCGGCCGTCGAATGCGAAGTATTCGCCCTGGCCGCCGCCGCGGTCGAACCAGATCGCCTCGTGGCGCGTGCGGTCGTTGTCGAACTCGAGCGCGAGCACCCGGCCGACCACCGGCGGATCGAGGCTGTCCGACTCGCGGATCATCTCGTAGAGCACGCGCAGCCGATCGCCGCGTCGCAGGTCGCGCGTGAAGTCGACCTTGTCCTCGAGGATGTCGGCGATCTGGCTGGCGACGGCGTCGGGAATTCCCGAGGCATCGATCGCCGCGAACAGCGTGCTCTGGATCTCGGCGACGCCCATCGCGACCTGGCGCTCGATGGGCACCGGTTCCTCGGTGACGTGGAAGCCTTCGTCGTGGCGCTCGATGGTCAGGCGGCGCGCCGGCTGCGCGGAATTCGGGTCGAGGCTGCCGAAGCGGTATTGCAGCGATCGGACGCGGCCGACGGAGTCGATGTCCGCGGTGACCGTGCGCCCCGACGGAAGCTGCAGCAGCTTGCGCGCGAGCGGGTTCGAGGCGACGTACTTGTGGAAGTCGGGATCGGCGGCGCCGAGCCGGTCGAGCAGCGAGGCGAGCGTCTCGCCGCGCCGGATGCGTTCGGTGCGCACGAAGGTCTCGTCGGATTCGCCGTGCAGCGCAGGCGAAGTCACCGCCAGCGAGTCGATCACCGTCTGCAGCGCCGGCGAGCTTTCCTCGGGATGCCGCAGCGACGCCGTTGCCAGCGCCGTGACCGCCGCCAGGGCCGTCGTCACGGCGACGGCCGTCGCCACCTTCGAGAAACGGGAGCGGAATGGGTGGCTCATCGCGCTGGTCGGCTCGTCCGGTCTGGAGTTACAGGGTCGCGGGCGCTTTCCGCCCCTCGGCTAGAATCTGGCCCTTCACCCCCGGCGACAGCCCAGTACGCGCCGCTTCGGCGAGCTCCGGGTCCGGCGGAAGTCGCGCGGATTCTACCGGATCTCTAGTGGAAATCACCTACCCGATGACGACGAACGGCCCCATTTTCCGGAACAAAGCGCAGCCGGGGTCGCTCCAGGAGGCTTCGCCGGCCGTCAGCAGCGCCGTTCGCGAGGCGCTGGCGGTCACCCTGCGCGGCACCGAGGAGCTGCTCGTCGAGAGCGAGTGGCTCGCCAAGCTCGCCCGCAGCGAGGCGAGCGCAACGCCGCTGCGCATCAAGCTCGGGCTCGACCCCACGGCCCCCGACCTGCACCTCGGGCATACCGTCGTCCTGAACAAGCTGCGCCAGCTGCAGGACCTCGGCCATACGGTGATCTTCCTGATCGGCGACTTCACCGCGATGATCGGCGACCCCTCGGGGCGCAACGCCACGCGGCCGCCGCTCACCCGCGAGCAGATCGAGCAGAACGCGCGCACCTATTTCGACCAGGCGAGCCTGGTGCTCGATGCGAACCGCACCGAAATCCGCTACAACTCGGAGTGGTCCGACGCGCTGGGCGCGC
Organism: Burkholderiales bacterium; assembly: GCA_003576795.1. GTDB lineage: Bacteria > Pseudomonadota > Gammaproteobacteria > Burkholderiales > Burkholderiaceae_E > Zeimonas. The sequence goes on along the minus strand of QEVN01000164.1, from coordinate 2,658 downwards.
GCGGCATGATCCAGCTCGCCGCCCGCCACACGCTCGCGCGCATGCTCGAGCGCGACGACTTCGCGAAGCGCTACCGCGAAGGACTGCCGATCTCGATCCACGAGCTGCTGTATCCGCTGATGCAGGGCTACGACTCGGTTGCGCTGCGCGCCGATCTCGAGCTGGGCGGCACCGACCAGAAGTTCAACCTGCTGGTCGGTCGCGAATTGCAGCGCGAGTACGGCCAGGAGCCGCAGTGCATCCTGACGATGCCGCTGCTCGAAGGACTCGACGGCGTCGAGAAGATGTCGAAGTCGAAGAACAACTACGTCGGCATCACCGAGCGGCCCGACGAGATGTTCGGCAAGCTGATGTCGATCTCCGACGAGCTGATGTGGCGCTACTTCGAGCTGCTGTCGTTCCGCCCGATGGGCGAGGTGCAGGCGCTGCGCGAGGAATGCGCGCAGGGTCGCAATCCGCGCGACGCGAAAGTGCTGCTCGCGCAGGAGATCGTCGCGCGATTCCATTCGCGCGCGGACGCCGAGCGCGCGAGCGCCGGCTTCGATGCGCGATTCCGGCTGGGCGCGGCGCCGGCCGAGATGCCCGAGGTCGTGCTGCACGGGGCGCCGGTCGCGCTCGCGCAGGCGCTCCGGCGCGCGGGCCTCGTGCCGTCGAGCAGCGAAGCGAACCGCAGCATCGAGCAGGGCGGCGTGCGCGTCGACGGCGAGCGCGTTTCCGACCGTGCGCTCGAACTCTTCCCCGGCACCTACGTCGTGCAGATCGGCAAGCGGCGTTTCGCGCGCGTGCGCATCGAGCCGGGCGACGCTGCGGCCGGCTGAGCACGGCGAACCGCGCAGGCGAAGCGAGGACGGCGAACCCAGGTGATCGCGCTGCTGCAGCGGGTCTCGCGCGCGCAGGTCGATGTCGGCGCGGAGACGATCGCCGCGATCGGCCGCGGGCTGCTGGTCCTCTATTGCGCCGAGCGCGGCGACCAGGCGGCCGACTGCGAGCGACTGCTCGGCCGGGTGCTGCGGATGCGCTGCTTTCCCGACGAAGCCGGTCGGATGAACCGCAGCCTCGTCGACGTCGGCGGCGAGCTGCTCGTCGTGCCCCAGTTCACGCTCGCCGCCGACACGTCGGGCGGCAATCGACCCGGTTTCTCGGCGGCCGCCGCGCCCGACGAAGGCGAACGGCTGTTCGAGCGTTTCGTCGCGCTCGCGCGCGAAGCGAGCGCACGCGTGCAGGCCGGGCGTTTCGGCGCCGACATGCAGGTCTCGCTCGTCAACGACGGACCGGTCACGCTGTGGCTGCGCGCCGGCGAGCGACCGGGCGGGGCGCGAACGACCAACCCCACGCTCGCTTGACTGGCGGCGAGCGGGCAACCTACGCTGACATGCGACACTCGAAGCAGGGAGGTTCTACCGAATGAAACTTTCCAGCGAATCCTTCGCCGACGGCCAACCGATTCCTCCGGAATTCGCCTTCTGCAGGATCGATCCGAAATCGCACGTGGCCCTGTCGTCGAACCGCAATCCGCAGCTTTCGTGGTCGGATGCGCCGGTGGGCACGCGCTCCTTCGCGATCGTCTGCCACGACATCGACGTGCCGAGCAGGCCCGACGACGTGAACCAGGAAGGGCGCGAGATTCCGTCGACGCTGCCGCGCGTGCACTTCTATCACTGGACGCTGATCGACCTGCCGATCGGGCTGCACGCGATCGCCGCGGGCGAGTTCTCCGACAACGTCACGCCGCGCGGCAAGCCGGGCCCCACGGCGAAGCACGGCGCGCGCCAGGGCATCAACGACTACACCGGCTGGTTCGCGAACGACCACGACATGAGCGGCGACTATTACGGCTACGACGGCCCGTGCCCGCCGTGGAACGATTCGATCGTCCACCGCTACACGTTCACCGTCTATGCGCTCGACGTCGAGCGGCTGCCGCTGATGGGGCGCTTCGGCGGGCCCGATGCGCTGAAGGTCATCGCGCACCATCGTCTCGGTCACGCGTCGATCACCGGCACCTACACGCTGAACCCGAGGCTCGCCTGAAGACCGAACTCGTCCTCGTTCGGCACGGCATCACGGCCTGGAATCGCGAGCGGCGCTTCCAGGGGCAGCTCGACACGCCGCTCGACGAGCAGGGCTTCGAGCAGGCGCGCAAGACCGGCCGGCGGCTGGCCTCGTGGCCGCTCGCCGCGGTCTACACGAGCGACCTGCTGCGCGCCCGCCAGACGGCGGAGGCGATCGCCGCGCCGCACGGCCTCGATCTGCGCATCGAGTCGCGGCTGCGCGAGCGGCATTACGGCGGCTACGAGGGGCGCACCTACGACGAGATCGAGCGCACCGATCCCGACGGGTACGCGCGCTGGCGCGCGCGCGAGCCGGCGTTCGCGCTGCCCGGCGGCGGCGAAACGCTGCTGTCGCTGCACGAGCGCGTGGAGGCGGCGCTGCGCGATCTCGCGCGACGGCACGAAGGGCGGGTGGTGGCGATCGTCACCCACGGCGGCGTGCTCGATTGCGCGTTCCGCGTCGCGACCGGCCTGGCGCTCGAGGCGCCGCGCACGCACGAGCTGCTCAACGCGAGCCTGAACCGGATCGCGTGGCAGGACGAGTCTTTCGCGCTGCTCGCCTGGGCGGACGCGGCGCACCTGGCCGAAGCGCTCGACGACGCAGCGC
>QEVN01000007.1 GCA_003576795.1 Burkholderiales bacterium | reverse complement strand
GGCCTGGGCGCCGCGATCGCCGAGCGCCTGCTGGCGCCGGATCGGCTGCTCGTCTGCGTCGCGCGCTCGGGCAACGATCCGCTCGTCGCGCGCGCACGGACGGGCGGCGCGGCGATCGACTACCGGTGCTGCGATCTCGCCGACGCGCAGGCCACCGATGCGTTGGCCGCATCGCTCGCCCGGCTTCTGTGCGAGCACCGCGACGCCCGGCGCTTCGTGCTCGTGAACAACGCCGGCGTCGTCGAGCCAATCGGTTCCATCGAAACCTTGCGCAGCGACGCGCTCGCGGCCTTGCTGCAGGTGAATCTCGCCTCGCTGATGCGGCTCACCGCGGCGTTCCTCGAGGCCACCGACGACGCGGCGGGCGAGCGGCGGATCCTCAGCATCTCCTCGGGCGCCGCGCGCCATCCGATCGCCGGATGGGCCGCGTATTGCGCGTCGAAGGCGGCCGTCGACATGTTCACGCGCTGCATCGTCGACGAGCAGTCGCGGCGGCCGAACCCGGCGCGCGCCTGCGCGCTGGCGCCCGGCGTGCTCGACACGCGGATGCAGCAGACGATCCGTTCGGCCGATTTCCCGTCGATCGAGCGCTTCCGGCAGCTGAAGGCGCAGGGCGGGCTGATCGCGCCCGAAGACGCGGCCGCCCGGATCGTCGCGTATCTCGACCGCGACGACTTCGGCGCGCATCCGCTGGACGACCTGCGCGAGCACGCCGCGCGCGGATGAGCGCCTCCGGCCTTCCCGAAGCCATCCCCTCGATCCGCCCTGCGCGCTGGCCCGAGGACCTGCCGATCGTGCGCGCCCTCTTCGTCGAATACGCCCGGGGCCTCGGTGTCGATCTCGGCTTCCAGGACTTCGACGCGGAACTGGACGCGCTGCCCGGCAAGTACGCCCCGCCCGCAGGCCGCGTGCTGCTCGCCTGGCGCGACGACGAAGCGCTCGGGTGCGTCGCGCTGCGGCCGGTGCGCGACGGCGTCTGCGAGATGAAGCGGCTCTACGTGCGAGCGCCGGCGCGCGGGACGCGGCTCGGCCGCCGGCTGGCCGAGCGCATCTGCGACGAGGCCCGCGACGCCGGCTACGGCCGCATCTGCCTGGACACGTTGTCGACGATGCGCGAGGCGCGGCGCCTGTACGAGGCGCTCGGTTTCGAACCGGTCGCGCCGTACGTCTTCAACCCGCTGCCGGGCGCGATGTTCCTGGGCCGGCGGCTCTGAGAACGGAAACGGCGCCGTCGGGGCGCCGTTGAAACGCGAACGGCGCCGCCAGGGCGCCGTTCGGAGAAAGAAACGAGGACCTCGCCCGCCTCGCGGGCCGCCGTCGTTACTTGATCTTCGTTTCCTTGTACGCCACGTGCTTGCGGGCGACGGGATCGAATTTCTTGATCTCCATCTTCTCGGGCATGTTCCGCTTGTTCTTCGTGGTCGTGTAGAAGTGGCCGGTGCCGGCCGTCGATTCGAGCTTGATCTTGTCGCGCATCGGGTAACCCTCCGATTCGGTGTATGCGGTGGCTCGGTCTTGCGGGCGTCAGGCTTCGCCGCGCGCGCGCAGGTCGGCCAGCACGACGTCGATGCCTTTCTTGTCGATCAGCCGCAGCGCCGCGTTGGTCACGCGCAGGCGGATCCAGCGATTCTCGCTCTCGATCCAGAAGCGGCGGCTCTGCAGGTTCGGCAGGAAGCGGCGCTTCGTCTTGTTGTTCGCGTGCGAGACGTTGTTGCCGACCATCGGCGCCTTGCCGGTGATTTGACAGACTCGGGACATGGCGGGTGTCCGGTGTGGAGCAAAGCCGGAAATTATAGCAGGAAGAGAAGGGAGAAGGGAGAAGGGAGAAGGGAGAAGGGAGAAGGGAGAAGGGGGGAAGGGGGGAAGGGGAAGGGCGACTTCGATGCTCCGCGCGCGGCAGCCGGGGCTTTCCCCCTTCCTCTTCCCCCTTCTCGTCCTCAAAGAATCCCCGCCTCCGCAAACGAGAAACACCGTTCCGCGCCGACGATCAGGTGATCGAGCACCGGGATGTCGAGCTGCCCCAGCGCCGATTTCAGCGAGGCCGTCAGCAGCCGGTCGGCGGCGCTCGGTTCGGCGACGCCGGAGGGGTGGTTGTGCGCGACGATGACGCCGGCGCTGTTCAGCTCGAGCGCGCGTCGCAGCACTTCGCGCGGATAGACCGAGGTCTGCGTCAGCGTGCCGCGGAACAGCTCCTCGGCGGCGATCAGCCGGTTCTGGCTGTCGAGGAAGAGTCCCGCGAACACCTCGACCTCGCGGTCGCGCAGCCAGGCCGACAGGAACGCGCGCACCGAGCCGGGCGAGGCGAGGGCGTCGCGCTCGCGCAGCGCGGCGCGCAGGTTGCGCCGGCCGAGCTCGAGCGCGGCCTGCAGCATCGCCCAGCTCGCCGGGCCCAGCCCCGATTCGTTCATCGCGATGCCGCCCGGCGCGGCCAGCAGCGGGCGCAGTCCGCCGAAGCGCGCCAGCAGGTCGGCACTGCATTCGACCGCGCTTCTGCCGCGTCGGCCGCTGCGCAGCAGCACCGCCAGCAGTTCGGCGTCGGACAGCTGTGCCGCGCCGCCGGCGAGCAGCCGCTCGCGCGGCCGGTGCTCGGGCGGCCAATCCGTAATCGCCACGTGCCTTCCTCTAGAATGGAGCCGATGAGTTCCGCGAGCCCCGCCCATGGGCCGGTCGTGCAGGCCGGCTCGCATCTGACGCTGCACTACCGGGTCAGTCTCGCCGACGCCGGCACCGACGTCATTAACACTTTCGGCGATCGGCCGGCCACCTTTCAGGTCGGCGTCGGTCAGATGGCCGAGGCGCTCGAACGATGCCTGCTCGGCCTGGCCGAGGGCGAACGCCGCGCCTTCGATCTGTCGCCCGACGAGGCTTTCGGCGAGCGCAACCCCGATCTCGTGCAGAAGCTGGCGCGCGAGACCTTCGACGCCAACGTCGACGGCGCCGACGACTACCGGGCGGGCGACGTCATCGACATCGCCGGCCCCGACGGCGGACGCATCGCCGGCGTGTTGAAGGAGCTCACCGAGCGCTATGCGCTGTTCGACTTCAATCACCCGCTGGCCGGACATCGCCTGCGCTTCGAAGTCCACATCCTGGGAGTCCTCTGATGACCGACGAAGGGCCGGCGCCGGTGCAGGCGATCCTCGCGCAGCCGCGCGGGTTCTGCGCGGGCGTCGATCGGGCGATCGAGATCGTCGAGCGCGCGCTCGAGCGCTTCGGCCCGCCGGTGTACGTGCGGCACGAGATCGTGCACAACGACCACGTCGTGCGGCGGCTGCGCGACATGGGCGCCGTCTTCGTCGACGAGGTCGACGAGGTGCCCGACGGGGCGGTGCTCATCTTCTCGGCGCACGGCGTCTCGCGCGCGGTGCGTCGACAGGCCGACGGACGCGAGCTGCGCGTGTTCGACGCCACCTGCCCGCTCGTCACGAAGGTGCACATCGAGGTCGCGCGCATGCGGCGCGAGGGCCGCGAGGTGATCATGATCGGACATGCGGGACACCCCGAGGTCGAGGGCACGATGGGGCAGGCCGACGACGGCATCCATCTGGTCGAATCGGCCGACGACGTCGCGCGCCTGCAGGTCGCCGATCCCGAGCGCGTGGGCTGCGTCACCCAGACCACGCTGTCGGTGGACGACGCGCGCGAGATCGTCGAGGCGCTGAAGAAGCGCTTCCCGTCGATCGCCGAGCCGCGCAAGCAGGACATCTGCTACGCCACGCAGAACCGGCAGGACGCGGTGAAGGCGATGGCGCCGCAGTGCGACCTCGTTCTCGTCATCGGCTCGCCCACCAGCTCGAACAGCAACCGGCTGCGCGAGGTGGCGCAGAAGATGGGCTGCGAGGCGCGGCTGATCGGCTCGGCCGACGAGCTGGATCCCGCCTGGCTCGAGGGCAAGCGCCGGATCGGCGTGACGGCCGGCGCCTCGGCGCCCGAGGTGCTCGTCGTCGACCTGCTGCGCCGGCTCGGCACGCTCGGCGTCTCCGCCGTGCGACGCCTCGAAGGCGTGAACGAGTCGATGACCTTCGGGCTGCCCAAGGAACTGCTGGCCCCCGACGAGTGATCCTCGAAATCCGCGACGTCTCGAAGGTCTACGAATCGGGCCTTCGCGCGCTCGATTCGATCTCGCTCGAAGTCCGTCGCGGCGAGATCTTCGCGCTGCTCGGCCCCAACGGCGCCGGCAAGACGACGCTGATCGGCATCGTCTGCGGGCTCGTCGAGGCGACGCACGGCGTGGTGCGCGTCGACGGCTACGACAACGTCGCCGAGTATCGCCAGACGCGCTCGCGCATCGGCCTCGTCCCGCAGGAGCTCACCACCGACGCCTTCGAGACGGTGCGCAACACCGTCTCGTTCAGTCGCGGCCTGTTCGGCAAGCCGCCGGCCCCCGCGTACATCGAGCGCGTGCTGCGCGACCTGTCGCTGTGGGACCGGCGCGACAGCCGGATGATGACGCTCTCGGGCGGCATGAAGCGGCGCGTGCTGATCGCGAAAGCCCTGTCGCACGAGCCGTCGCTGCTCTTTCTCGACGAGCCCACCGCCGGCGTCGACGTGGAGCTGCGCCAATCGATGTGGTCGCTGGTGCGCCGCCTGCGCGACGACGGCGTCACCGTGATCCTCACGACGCACTACATCGACGAGGCCGAGGAGATGGCCGACCGCGTCGGCGTGCTGCATCGCGGCCGGCTCGTGCTCGTCGAGGAGAAGGACGAGCTGATGCGCAAGCTCGGCAAGAAGCAGCTCGTGCTGCAACTGCGCGATCGGCTCGAACGCGTTCCCGAATCGCTCGCGCAATGGGCGCTCGAGCGCTCGCCGGCCGGCGACGAGCTGGTCTACCACTACGATGCGCGCCGCGAGGATACCGGCGTCGCGGCGCTGCTCGCCGCGCTCGACCGGGCCGGCATCGTGCTGCGCGACCTGCGCACCGAGCAGAGCTCGCTGGAGGACATCTTCGTGCAGCTCGTGCGGAGCGAAGCGTGAACCCTCGGTTGAACCCTCAGTTGAACCCTCACGCGATCGCCGCCATCTACCGCTTCGAGATGGCGCGCATGCGCCGCACGCTGCTGCAGAGCGTGGTCTCGCCGGTCGTCTCCACGTCGCTGTATTTCGTCGTGTTCGGCTCGGCGATCGGCTCGCGCATCAGCGACATCGGCGGCGTGAGCTACGGCGCGTTCATCGTGCCGGGGCTGGTGATGCTGTCGCTGCTCACGCAGAGCATCTCCAACGCGTCGGTGGCGATCTATTTCCCGAAGTTCACCGGCACGATCTACGAGCTGCTGTCGGCCCCGGTTTCGCATCCGGAAGTCCTCGTCGGCTACGTCGGCGCGGCGGCGACGAAATCGATCGGGCTCGGGCTGATCATCCTCGCCACGGCGGCGCTGTTCGTGCCGCTGCAGGTGCAGCACCCGGCGTGGATGCTGCTCTTCCTCGTGCTCACCGCGGTCACCTTCAGCCTGCTCGGCTTCATCATCGGCATCTGGGCCGACGGCTTCGAGAAGCTGCAGCTGATTCCGCTGCTGATCGTCACGCCGCTCACCTTCCTCGGCGGAACCTTCTATTCGATCGACATGCTGCCGCCGTTCTGGCGAACGGTGACGCTGGCCAATCCGGTCGTGTACCTGGTGAGCGGATTCCGCTGGAGCTTCTACGGTACCGGCGACGTGAGCGTGGCGATCAGCCTCGGCATGACGCTCGCGTTCCTCGTCGTCTTCCTCGCGATCGTCCGCTGGATGCTGAAGACGGGCTATCGGCTGAAGACGTAGACGAGCCCGCGAAGAGCGAACGAGTGTCGAACTTCCGATGAAAGCCTCCCTGAAGAAGCCGCTGTGGATCCTCGCGGCCGTGGTCGTGGCCGCTGCAGCCGCCTGGTACGCCTGGACCTCCACGCGGCCGGACGGTCCGGGCGAGGGCTTCGTCCGCGGCAACGGCCGCATCGAGGCCACCGAGATCGACATCGCGACGCGTATCCCCGGTCGCGTCGATGCGATCGTGGTCCACGAAGGCGAGTTCGTCGAGGCCGGCCAGCCGCTGGCGCGCATCAACGTCCAGGTGCTCGAAGCGCAGCGCGACGAGGCGCGGGCGCTGCTGCAGCAGGCGATGAACAACGTCGTCGCGGTCCAGGCCCAGCTGGCGATGCGCGAGAGCGACAAGGCGGCCGCGCAGGCCGTGGTCGCGCAGCGCGAGAGCGAGCTGGACGCGGCGCGCCGGCGCCTGGCGCGCTCCGAGACGCTGGTGCGCCAGGGCGCCACCGCGATGCAGGAACTCGACGATCACCGCGCCAGTGCGCGCGGCGCCGAAGCGGCGGTGGGCGCGGCGCGCGCGCAGGTCGCGGCGGCGCAGGCGGCCGTCGAGGCGGTCCGGGCGCAGATCGTCGGCGCGCGTTCGGCGGTGAGCGCGGCGCAGGCCACGATCGCACGTATCCAGGCGGACATCGACGACAGCCAGCTCGCCGCCCCGCGCGCCGGGCGCGTGCAGTACATCGTCGCCCAGCCGGGCGAGGTGCTGGCGGCGGGCGGCAAGCTGCTGAACCTGGTGGACCTGTCCGACGTCTACATGAGCTTCTTCCTGCCCGAGACCGTGGCGGGCCGCGTCGCGCTCGGCACCGAGGTGCGCGTGGTGCTCGACGTCGCGCCCAACTACCCGATTCCGGCCGCGGTGTCCTTCGTCGCCGCGACGGCGCAGTTCACGCCCAAGACGGTGGAGACCGCCAGCGAGCGGCAGAAGCTGATGTTCCGCGTGAAGGCGCGCATCGACCGCGAGCTGCTGCTGCGCTATCGCGAGCAGGTCAAGACCGGCTTGCCCGGGGTGGCCTGGATCAAGCTCGATCCGGATGCCGCATGGCCGGAGTCGCTGGCGATCCGGACGCCGTTGTGAACGACGGCGGCGCACGAGCCGCCGCCTCGAGCGACGGCGGCTCGTGCGCCGTGCGCGTGCGCGGCCTGGCGCAGCGCTACGGAAAGACCGTCGCGCTCGACCGCATCGATCTCGAAGTGCCCGTCGGCCGCATGGTGGGGCTGATCGGGCCCGACGGCGTCGGCAAGTCGAGCCTGCTCGCGCTGCTGGCCGGCGCGCGTGCGGTGCAGGAAGGCAGCGTCGAGGTGCTGGGCGGCGACATGAGCAGCCGGCGCCATCGTCGCATCGTCTGCCCGCGCATCGCCTACATGCCGCAGGGCTTGGGCAGGAACTTGTATCCGACGCTCTCGGTCGAGGAGAACCTGCAGTTCTTCGCGCGCCTGTTCGGTCACGATGCCGCCGAGCGCCGTCGCCGCATCGACGCGCTCACGCGCAGCACCGGCCTGCATCCCTTTCTCGCGCGGCCGGCCGGCAAGCTGTCGGGCGGGATGAAGCAGAAGCTCGGGTTGTGCTGCGCGCTGATCCACGATCCCGACCTGCTGATCCTCGACGAGCCGACCACCGGCGTCGATCCGCTCGCGCGCGCGCAGTTCTGGGACCTGATCGCGCGCATCCGCGGCGCCCGGCCCCGGATGAGCGTGATCGTCGCCACCGCGTACATGGACGAGGCGCAGCGCTTCGACTGGCTGGTCGCGATGGACGCCGGCCGCGTGCTCGCCACCGGAACGCCGGCGCAGCTGCTCGCGCGCACCGGCAGCGCGTCGCTGGAGGCCGCCTTCATCGAGCTGCTGCCCGAGGAGCGCCGGCGCGGTCATGCGCCGGTGATCATCGCGCCGCTCGCCGCCGACGGCGAAGACGACATCGCGATCGAGGCGCGCGATCTGACGATGCGCTTCGGCGACTTCGTCGCCGTGGACCGGGTGAGCTTCCGCATCCGCCGCGGCGAGATCTTCGGCTTCCTGGGCAGCAACGGCTGCGGCAAGACGACGACGATGAAGATGCTGACCGGCCTGCTGCCGGCCAGCGAGGGACGCGCCTGGCTGTTCGGCCAGCAGGTCGACCCGCACGACCTGGCGACGCGCCGGCGCGTGGGCTACATGTCGCAGTCCTTCTCGCTGTACGGCGAACTGTCGGTGCGCCAGAACCTGGAGCTGCACGCGCGGCTGTTCCACGTGCCGCCGGCCGACATTCCCGGCCGCGTCGCCGAAATGGTCCGGCGCTTCGGGCTCGAACATGCGGTCGACGCCCTGCCGGAGAAGCTGCCGCTGGGCATGCGCCAGCGGCTGTCGCTGGCCGTGGCCATGGTGCACCGGCCCGAGCTGCTGATCCTCGACGAACCGACTTCGGGCGTGGACCCGGTGGCGCGCGACGCCTTCTGGCGGCTGCTGGTCGAGCTGTCGCGTCGCGACAAGGTCACGATCTTCCTCTCGACCCACTTCATGAACGAGGCCGAGCGCTGCGATCGCATGTCGATGATGCATGCGGGCCGCGTGCTCGACAGCGACACGCCGGCGGCGCTGGTCGCCCGGCGCGGCGCGAAGACGCTCGAGGAAGCCTTCATCGGCTACCTGGTCGAGGCCGGCGGCGGCGCCGTCGGCGAGGAGACGGCGGCGCCGGTCGAAACCGCCGTGTCGCCTGCGCCGGTCGAAGCCGCCGTCGCATCCGCGCCGGTGAGGGCCGCCGCCACGACCGCGCCGGCGGGGCGCCGCTTCAGCCTGCAGCGCCTGCTCAGCTACCTGTGGCGCGAGTCGCTCGAGCTGGCGCGCGACCCGGTGCGCGCCACGCTCGCGCTGGGCGGCTCGCTGATCCTGATGCTGGTGATGGGCTTCGGCATCGGCACCGACGTGACCGACCTGCGCTACGCGGTGCTCGATGGCGACCAGACCACGCTGAGCCGCAGCTACCAGCTCGACATCTCGGGCTCGCGCTATTTCGTCGAGCGGCCGCCGATCGCCGACCATGCCGAAATGGATCGTCGCATGCGAAGCGGCGAACTGGCGCTGGCGATCGAGATTCCGCCGGGCTTCGCGCGCGACGTCGCGCGCGGCAGGCCGGTGTCGATCGCCGCATGGTTCGACGGCGCGATGCCGATGCGCGCCGAGACGGTGCAGGGCTACATCCAGGGAATGCACCAGCACTGGCTCGCCGGCCAGGCGCAGGCGCGCGGTATCGCGTCGGCGCCCGCGGTCAGCGTGGAGAGCCGCTTCCGCTACAACCCCGACGTCGAGAGCCTGCCGACGATGGTGCCGGCGGTGATCCCGATCCTGCTGCTGATGCTGCCGGCGATGCTGACCGCGTTGGCCGTGGTGCGCGAGAAGGAGACCGGATCGATCGTGAACCTGTACGTGACTCCGGCCACGCGCAGCGAGTTCCTGCTCGGCAAGCAGCTGCCCTACGTCGGACTGGCGATGCTCAACTTCGCGCTGATGTCGATCCTCGCGCTCGCGGTGTTCGATGTGTCGCCCACCGGCAGCTTCGCGGTGCTGGCGCTCGCGTCGCTCGTCTTCTGCTTCCTCTCCACCGGCATGGGCCTGCTCGCCTCCGCGCTCACCCGCAGCCAGATCGCGGCGATGTTCCTCGCGATGGTCGGCACGATGATTCCGGCCGTCCAGTTCGGCGGCATGATCGACCCCGTGGCCTCGCTCGAGGGCGCGGGTCGCGTCATCGGGGAGATCTACCCGATGAGCCACATGCTGACGATCAGCCGCGGCGTCTACAACAAGGCGCTGGCGCTGGGCGATCTGGCGCACGAATTCGTGCCGCTGCTGCTGGCGGTGCCGGTGATCACCGGCGCCGCGATCGCGCTGCTCCGGAAGCAGGAGCGCTGATGCAGGCCGCCAACGTCTACCGCCTCGGCATCAAGGAGCTGTGGAGCCTGTGGCGCGATCCGATGATGCTGGTGCTGATCGTCTACACCTTCACTTTCGCGGTCTACGCCGCGGCGAGCTCGATGCCCGAGACGCTGAACGGCGCGCCCATCGCCATCGTCGACGAGGACGGCTCGCCGCTTTCGCAGCGCATCGTTTCCGCCTTCTATCCGCCGCACTTCCGGCCGCCGGCGCTGATCACGATGGACGAGGTCGACCCGGGCCTGGATTCGGGCATCTACACCTTCGCCCTGGTGATCCCGCCCGGCCTGCAGCGCGACGTGCTGGCCGGCCGCGCCGCCGAGATCCAGCTCAACACCGACGCCACGCGGATGGTCCAGGCCTACACCGGCACCGCCTACGTCCAGCAGGTGGTGCTGGGCGAGGTGCAGGAGTTCGTCGCGCGCCATCGTGCCGCCACCGTGCTGCCGGTGAGCCTCGAGCTGCGCGCGCGCTTCAATCCGGCGCTGGAGAAGTCCTGGTTCGGCGCCCTGACGCAGATCATCAACCAGATCGCGATGCTGTCGATCGTCCTCACCGGCGCCGCGCTGATCCGCGAGCGCGAGCGCGGAACGATCGAGCACCTGCTGGTGATGCCGGTGACGCCGGCCGAGATCATGCTGGCCAAGATCTGGTCGATGGGGCTGGTGGTGCTGGTGGCCGCCGCGTTGTCGCTGCAGATCATCGTGCGCGGCGCGCTCGGCGTGCCGGTGCAGGGCTCGCTCGGGCTCTTCTTCGCGGGCGCCACGCTGGTGCTGTTCGCCACCACGTCGATGGGGATCTTCATGGCCACCGTGGCGCGCAACATGCCGCAGTTCGGCATGCTGGTCATGCTGGTGCTGATGCCGCTGCAGATGCTCTCCGGCGGGAATACGCCGCGCGAGAGCATGCCGCCGCTGGTGCAGGACATCATGCTCGCGGCGCCGACCACGCACTTCGTCGAACTGGGCCAGGCGATCCTGTTCCGCGGCGCGGGGATCGACGTGGTCTGGAAGCCGTTTCTCTACCTGATCGCGATCGGTGCGGCGCTCTTCTGGCTGTCGCTGGCGCGTTTTCGCAGGACGATCGGGAAGATGGCCTGAGTCGTCCGGCAGGCAGTCGTCAGGCGGAGAAGGGGGTTCTTGGTGCTGGTGCGCAGACTCGAACTGCGGACCTACTGATTACGAATCAGTTGCTCTACCAACTGAGCTACACCAGCACGGAGCGCAAGGCGCGGAAAGCTCCGAATCGATCGGGCGACCCCTGCGGCTTTCGGCCGAAAGCCGCGCGCCTGGAAAACGCGAAAGTATAGCAGCGGCGCCGGGAGCGCGGGCGATAATGCCGCCATGAGCTTCACCGTCACCGTTCTTCCCAGCGGCGTGCGCTTCCTCGTCGAGGACGACGAACCGATCCTCGACGCCGCGCTGCGCCAGGGCGTCGTGCTTCCCTACGGCTGCCGCAACGGCGCCTGCGGATCGTGCAAATCGCTGGTGGTCGAAGGCGAGATCGAACAGGGACCGCATTCGCCGAAAGCACTGTCGCGCGACGAGCAGTCGCGCGGCATGGGGCTGTTGTGCTGCGCGCAGGCGCGCTCCGACCTGTCGGTGCAGGCGCGCGTCGTCTCCGGGCCCGGGCAGATGCCGATCCGCAAGATGCCCTGCCGCATCTCGTCGATCGTGCGCGTCGCGCCCGACGTCGCCGTCGTGCGCCTGCAGCTTCCCTCCGGCGAGCGCCTGCAGTATCTGGCGGGGCAGTACGTCGAGCTGATCCTGCGCGACGGAACCCGGCGCAGCTATTCGATGGCCGGCGCGCCGCACGAGGCCGAGCAGCTCGAGCTGCACGTGCGGCACCTGCCCGGCGGGCGCTTCACCGATGCGCTGTTCGGCGCGACGCAGCCCGCGCTGAAGGAGCGCGACATCCTGCGGCTGGAAGGCCCGATGGGAACCTTCTTCCTGCGCGAAGACCGCGCGTGTCCGATCGTGCTGCTCGCCAGCGGAACCGGCTTCGCGCCGATCAAGGCGATCGTCGAGCAGATGCGCGCCCGCGGCATCGAGCGCCAGACCACGCTGTACTGGGGAGGCCGGCGCCCGCGCGATCTCTACAGCAACGAGCTGTGCGAGCGCTGGGCCCGCGAGATGCCGCATCTGCGCTACGTCCCGGTCGTCTCCGATGCGCTGGCGGAAGACGACTGGCGGGGCCGCAGCGGTTTCGTGCATCGCGCCGTCCTCGAAGACTTTCCCGATCTCTCCGTCCATCAGGTCTACGCCTGCGGCGCGCCGGCGATGGTCGAGGCCGCACGGCGCGATTTCGCCGCGCACGGGCTCGACGAGGGCGAGTTCTACGCGGACGCGTTCACCACGGCGGCCGATCTGGCCGGCGCGACGGCCTGAGCGCAGGGCGCCCTGCGGGCGCGCGGCAGGCGCCCGGCGGACGCAGCGCGGCGATCGGGCAAAAAAAAGCCCCGGGTCTTACCCGGGGCAGAGCCAGCCTGGAGCACAAATTCGGTTCGCGGCTGGAAGAGGAGGCCTGACACGAAGCGCGACGAACGCTTCGTGCCGACAAAGGTAGCGGCACGAGTCAGCTCGCGCCTCATTGCCGCGATGAGCGGCGACCCCCGGTGGACCGATGGATCGCGATGCGCCGGTCGCGTCGCCCCGGCCGCCCGATGCGCCAACGCGACGCCGCCGGGTCCCCGTCGCGCACCGTCCGGCCGCCCACCGCGCACACGCGGCGGGCGCTGATGCACATTCGGGACTCGTTCCGGAGCCGTCTACCGATGCCCTTCGTCTGGATCGGTGTCCTGCTGATCGTCCTGAAGTGGTTCGAGCTGGGGCCCGTCGCGACCTGGTCGTGGTGGGCGATCCTCGCGCCGCTGGCCATTGCCTTCGCCTGGTTCGAAGTGCTCGAGCCGCTGCTCGGCTTCGACAAGCGCCGCGCCGACGACGAATTCGCCGAGATGCGCCGCGTGAGGATCGAGCGGCAGTTTCCCTATCTGCGCGTGCAGACGCGGCGCGTGAAGGTCCGCAGCCGGGGCTGAAGATACCGTCTCGCGGTATGCTCGCGCGTCCAACGCGCAGCGCGAGCTTTCATGCGGTACGTCGTCTTCAATCAGAAGGGCGGAGTGGGGAAGTCCACGATCGCCTGCAATCTCGCGGCGATCAGCGCCGCGCAGGGCCGCTCCACCCTCGTCGTCGATCTCGATCCGCAGGCGAACTCGACGCGCTACCTGCTCGGCGCGGCGGCCGACGACGCGCAGCCGGGCGCGGCGGAGCTGTTCGAGCAGTCGCTGAGCTTCGTGCTGAGGCCGCTCGACGCGTCCGCGTTCGTGCGGCCCACGCCGTGGGAGAAGCTCGATCTGATGGCCTCCAGCGCGCGGCTGGAGGAGATCCACGGCAAGCTCGAGTCGCGCTACAAGATCTACAAGCTGCGCGACGCGCTCGCCGCGCTGGGCGAGCGCTACGAGCGGATCTACATCGATACGCCGCCCGCCCTGAACTTCTATACGCGCTCGGCGCTGATCGCCGCCGACCGCTGCCTGATTCCGTTCGATTGCGACGATTTCTCGCGGCGCGCGCTCTACGCGCTGCTCGCGAGCGTCGAGGAGATCCGCGCCGACCACAACGATGCGCTCGAAGTGGGCGGCATCGTCGTGAACCAGTTCCAGGCGCGGGCCAGCCTGCCGCAACGCACGGTGCAGGAACTCGTCGACGAGGGCCTGCCGGTGCTCGAGCCGTATCTGAGCGCCAGCGTGCGGATCCGCGAGTCGCACGAGCAGGCGCGGCCGATGATCCATTTCGAGCCGCGCCACAAGCTCACCGCCGAGTTCCTCGCGCTGCACGAGGCGCTCGAGCGCCGCGAGCGGGGGAGCGCCTCGGGCCGGGCGCGCAAGCGAGGCCGCGCGTAGCGTCGGCCCCCTTCTCCCTTCTCTTCCCTCAGAAGTCGTCGAGCACGGCCCCGCGGCTCGCGCTGTTCGCCAGCTTGTAGAACTTCGCCAGCACGCCGCGCCGATAGCGCGGCGCAGGCTCCTTCCACTCGGCGCGCCGTCGCGCCAGCTCGGCCTCGTCGACGTTCAGCTGCAGCAGCAGCCGGTGCGCGTCGATCGTGATCGAATCGCCTTCGCGCACGAGCCCGATCGGTCCGCCCGCCGCCGCCTCCGGCGCGACGTGCCCGACGACCATTCCCCAGGTGCCGCCGGAGAAGCGCCCGTCGGTGATCAGGCCCACCGACTCGCCCAGGCCGGCGCCGATGATCGCCGAGGTCGGCGCGAGCATCTCGGGCATTCCTGGCGCGCCGCGCGGCCCGAGGTAGCGCAGCACCATGATGTCGCCGGCGACGATGCGCCCGTCGAGGATCGCCTGCAGCGCGCTCTGCTCGTCGTCGAAGACGCGCGCCGGGCCGGTCATCACCGGGTTCTTCAGCCCGCTGATCTTCGCCACGCAGCCTTCGGGCGACAGGTTGCCCTTCAGGATCGCGAGGTGCCCTTCGCGATACAGCGCCTTGTCGATCGGGAAGATCACGGGCTGGTCGGCGCGCGGGATCGACGGCACGTTCGCCAGTTCCTCGGCGAGCGTGCGGCCGGTGATCGTCATGCAGTGCCCGTGCAAAAGGCCCGCGTCGAGCAGGATCTTCAGCACCTGCGGAATGCCGCCGGCGCGGTGCAGATCGGTGGCGAGATAGCGGCCCGAGGGTTTCAGGTCGCAGAGCACCGGCACGCGCTTGCGCACGCGCTCGAAGTCGTCGATCGTCCATTCGACTTCCGCCGCGTGCGCGATCGCGAGGTAGTGCAGCACGGCGTTGGTCGACCCGCCCACCGCCATGATCAGCGCCACCGCGTTCTCGATGGACTCGCGCGTGACGATGTCGCGCGGCTTCAGGTCGCGCTTGACCGCCTCGATCAGTACGCGCGCCGATTCCGCGGTGGAGTGCAGCTTCTCGGGATCGGGGTTGGCCATCGTCGACGAGCCGAGCAGGCTCATGCCCAGCGCCTCGAAGGACGACGACATCGTGTTGGCCGTGTACATCCCGCCGCACGAGCCGGTGCCCGGAATCGCGTTCTCCTCGATGCCGCGGAAATCCTCCTCGCACATGCAGCCGCGCGAGTACTCGCCCACCGCCTCGAACACCGAGACGATGTTCAGGTCCTGGCCTTTCCAGTGGCCCGCCTTGATCGTGCCGCCGTAGACGTAGATCGACGGCACGTTCGCGCGCAGCATGCCCATCATGCCGCCCGGCATGTTCTTGTCGCAGCCGCCGATGACGAGCACGCCGTCCATCCACTGTCCCTGCACCGAGGTCTCGACGCAGTCGGAGATGACTTCGCGCGAGACCAGCGAGTACTTCATGCCCTCGGTGCCCATCGCCATCCCGTCGGAGATGGTGGGCGTGCCGAACACCTGCGGGTTCGCGCCGCCGGCGCGGATCGCCTCGATGGCAACGTCGGCCAGCGCCTGCAGCCCCGAGTTGCACGGCGTGATCGTGCTGTGGCCGTTGGCGATCCCGATCATCGGATTGTCGAAATCGCTGCGACGGTAGCCCATCGCGTAATACATCGAACGGTTCGGTGCGCGGGCGACGCCCTGGGTGATGTTGCGGCTGCGGCGGTTGGCGGACATGGGGTGGGAGGTTTCCGGGTTGCGGGAAGGGGGATTCGGGAGGGCTTGCGTCGGAAGCGGAGCTCCGGTAATCTTAACGCGAACTATTATTGTTCTCGCTGCTGCCCAGGGACGTACGGGAAATCGCCGCCATGATCGTCTGTGTCTGCCGTGCCGTATCCGACCGCCAGATCCGTTCGAGCCTGCGCGAGGGCGCGCAATCGATGTCGAAGCTGCGCGCCGATCTCGGCGTGGCGACGTGCTGCGGCAAATGCGGGCCTCGCGTGCGCGAGCTGCTCGACGAGCATCGTTCGGTCGAGGCGCGCGCGGCCGGGGTCATGGGCTGCGCGTGCGCCGCGGCCTGACGCGGGACCCGTTCGGTCATCGGGGCGCTTCGTCGCGCCCGCTCAGGGCGCTTCCCGGTTCATGAAAGTCTGCTGGTAGTTCTGCAGGCCCACCTGGCCGATCAGTTCGATCTGCGTCTCGAGGAAGTCCACGTGCTTCTCCGAGTCGTCGAGGATGTCGACCAGGATCTCGCGCGAGACGTAGTCGTTCACCGATTCGCAGTGCGCGATCGCCGAGCGCACCGTGTCGACCGCCGCGCGCTCGAGCGCGAGGTCGCTGGCGAGGATCTCCTCGGTGGTCTCGCCGACGTTGAGCTTGCCGAGGTCCTGCAGGTTCGGCAGGCCGTCCAGCAGCAGGATGCGCTGGATCAGCCGATCGGCGTGCTTCATCTCGCCGATCGATTCCTGGTACTCGATCTTCTCGAGCCCGGGCAGGCCCCAGTGCCCGAAGATGCGGGCATGCACGAAATACTGGTTGATCGCGGTCAGCTCGTTCTTCAGCTGCCGGTTCAGCCACTCGATGACTTTCGGGTCGCCTTTCATCCGGGGCCTCCGCCGTGAAGATCTTCGATTATCGGGCAGAATGAACGACGGGTGAAACGCACCCTCGCCGATGACCGTCCCCGCCCCTCGGTGCCCGTCCGCTCCCGCCGATGCTCGTCCATCCCCAGTTCGACCCGATCGCCTTCTCGATAGGGCCGCTCGCCGTGCGCTGGTACGGCCTGATGTACCTCGTCGCCTTCGCATTGTTCTACTGGCTCGGCCGCCTGCGCCTGCAGCATCCGACGGGGGCGCAGGCCGGCGGCCTGTCGCTGCGCGATCTCGAGGACCTGCTGTTCTGGGGCGCGCTGGGCGTCGTCCTCGGCGGGCGGCTCGGCTACGTGCTGTTCTACAAGCCCGGCTGGTATGGCGCGCATCCGCTCGAGATCTTCGAAGTGTGGAAGGGCGGAATGTCCTTCCACGGCGGCCTGCTCGGCGTGCTCGTGGCCGTCGCGCTCTTCTGTCGCCTGCGCGGGCTGCAGTTCCTGCGCGTCACCGACTTCGTCGCGCCGCTGGTGCCGATAGGCCTGGCCGCCGGACGGTTGGGCAATTTCATCAACGGCGAGCTGTGGGGCCGTCCCACCGACCTGCCGTGGGCGATGGTGTTCCCGCAGGTCGATGCGTTGCCGCGTCATCCGTCGCAGCTCTACCAGTTCGCCGGCGAGGGAATCGCCCTGTTCGTGTTCCTGTGGTGGTACTCGTCGCGGCCTCGTCCGGTGGGTGCCGTCTCCGGCATGTTCCTCGTCGGCTACGCGGTGCTGCGCTTCGTTGCCGAGTTCGCGCGCGAGCCCGACGATTTCCTCGGGCTGCAGGCGCTGAGCCTCACGATGGGACAGTGGCTGTGCATCCCGATGTTCGTCGCCGGTCTCGCGCTGCTCGCCTGGTCGCGTCGCGCGCACGGCGCCGATGCGCACGCCGGGGCGCGCGGTGTTTGAGCGGCTGCTGCAGGTCGGTCGCGACGTCCGCGAGCGCAGCGACCTGCGCGGGCTGCTCGACGATTGCCGGCAGCTGCTCACCGCGCGCGGCGAGTCGAACAGCCTCGTCATCGCCGCGCGCGCGCTCGAGCGCTATCGTCGGCTCTCGCCCGACGCCGCGGCGCGCTTCTTCGATGCGCTCGCCTCGGAGTTCGACCCCGATCCTGCCGAGGTGCTGCGCCGCGCCGAAAGCTATGCGCTGACGCGCGCGCCCGCTGCGCTGATCGAACTGTGGCGCGCCGCCGAATCGCCGCGCCAGGAACTGCTGCGGCGGCTGAATCGCGCGCCCGACGCCACGGCGCAGATCGTCGCGATGCGCGCGAAGATCCTCGCGCGGCTGCCCGCGCATCCGGAGCTGAAGGCGGTGGAGGCCGACTTCCACCATCTGCTCTCGTCGTGGTTCAACCCCGGCTTCCTGAACCTCGTGCAGGTCGACTGGAGCTCGCCGGCGCGGCTGCTCGAGAAGCTGATCCAGCACGAGGCGGTGCACCAGATCGACGGCTGGAACGACCTGCGCCGGCGCCTGGAACCCGACCGGCGCTGCTTCGCGTTCTTCCATCCCGCGCTGCCCGACGAACCGCTGATCTTCGTCGAGGTCGCGC
Organism: Burkholderiales bacterium; assembly: GCA_003576795.1. GTDB lineage: Bacteria > Pseudomonadota > Gammaproteobacteria > Burkholderiales > Burkholderiaceae_E > Zeimonas. The sequence continues at coordinate 15,115 of QEVN01000007.1, read as the reverse complement.
TGCTCGAGGCGATGCCCGACGCGATCGCGCCGCTGCTCGACCGGCGCGCGCCGGCGGACGCGCGCGACGATCGATTCAAGGTCGCGGCCTTCTATTCGATCTCGAACTGCCAGCCGGGACTGCGCGGCGTGAGCCTGGGCGACTTCCTCATCAAGCGCGTCGCCGAACGGCTGCAGGCCGAGCAGCCCCGGCTGAAGATCTTCTGCACCTTGTCGCCGATTCCCGGCTTCGCCGGCTGGCTGGCGAAGCTCGAATCGGTGCAGTCGGTGGAAGCGTCCAGGGTCAAGCCGTCGGTGCTGCGCGAACTCGACGAGGCGCTGCACGGCCTGCGCGAACGCTACGGACGCGACCTGCTCGCTCTCGTCCAGGCGCAGCCGGCGCCCGCGCGCGAGGCTGCCGCGTCCGCCGCGGAATCCGCCCCTGCCGACGACGACGGGGACGACGATGCGGGCAACGGGCGCGTCGCCGACCTGCATACGCTGCAGCGCCTGTGCGCGCTGTACCTGCTGCAGACCTCGCCCACCGATGCCCGTGCCTCAGACCCGGTGGCACGCTTCCACCTGAACAACGGTGCGCGGCTCGAGCGCATCCACGTCGGCGCCGATCTGTCGCGCAAGGGCGTGCGCCAGTCGCTCGGACTGATGGTGAACTACCTTTACGATCTCGAGCAGATCGAAGCCAATCACGAGAGGTTCGCCGGCGATCGCGTCAGCGCGTCGCGCGCGGTGCTCTCGCTGCTGTAGACGGAGAAAGAGCGTGCCGTCGGCACGCCGGGGCGAGGCGATGAACGGTAACGGTCCAGGCGACGTCAATCTCTACACGCTGCTCGCGAGCGGCTTTCCCGACGACCTCTACGGCTGCTGCATCGAAACCGAGGACGGCGCGCGCTACAGCTGGAACGACGTCGAGCGCGCGAGCGCGATGCTCGCCAACCTGCTCGTGCGGCTCGGCCTGTCGAAAGGCGATCGCATCGCCGTGCAGGTCGAGAAGTCGCCCGAGGCGCTGCTGCTGTACCTCGCGACGCTGCGCGCGGGTTTCGTCTTCCTGCCGCTGAACACGGCGTACCAGGCGGCCGAGATCGATTATTTCGTCGGCGATGCCGAGCCGGCCGTGGTGGTGTGCTCGCCGCCGAATCTCGGCTGGGTCGGGGAGATCGCGCGCCGGCACGGCGTGCGTCACGTGTTCACGCTGGGCGCCGATCGCAGCGGCACGCTGCTCGAGGCGGCCGCCGCAGAATCGCCGGAATGCGAGACGCAGGCCGTGCGCGGCAGCGACCTCGCGTGCATCGTCTACACGTCGGGCACCACCGGGCGCAGCAAGGGCGCGATGCTCTCGCACGCCAACATCGGCAGCAACGCGCTCGTGCTGCATCGCTACTGGCGCTGGCGGCGCGGAGACGTGCTCGTGCATGCGCTGCCGATCTTCCACGTGCACGGCCTGTTCGTCGCCTGCCACGGCGCGCTGCTCTCCGGCAGCCCGATGCTGTGGCTGGCGAAGTTCGATCCGGGCGCGGTCATCGAGCGGCTCCCCCGCGCCACCGTCTTCATGGGCGTGCCGACGATGTACGTGCGGCTGCTCGACGACGAACGCTTCGACGCGCGCGCGACGCGCCACATGCGGCTGTTCGTCTCGGGCTCGGCGCCGCTGCTGGCCGAGACCTTTCGTCGCTTCGAGGAGCGCACCGGCCAGCGCATCCTCGAGCGCTACGGCATGAGCGAGACGGCGATGCTCACGTCGAACCCGTACGACGGGGAACGCGTGGCGGGAACCGTGGGCCTGCCGCTGCCCGGCGTGGAGGTGCGCGTGGTCGACGAGCAGGGCGCCCCTTGCGGGGTCGGCGACATCGGCGCGATCCAGGTGCGCGGACCGAACGTGTTCCGCGGCTACTGGCGCATGCCGGAGAAGACGCGCGAGGAGTTCACCGACGACGGCTTCTTCCGCACCGGCGACATGGGCAGCTGGGACGCGAACGGCTATCTGTCGATCGTCGGGCGCAGCAAGGACCTGATCATCACCGGCGGCTACAACGTCTATCCGAAGGAGATCGAGTCGTATCTCGACGAGATCGAAGGCGTGGTCGAGTCGGCGGTGATCGGCGTGCCGCATCGCGACTTCGGCGAGGCGGTGGTGGCCGTCGTCGTTCGCGCGCCGGGAGCGCGGCTCGACGAGGACGCGCTGGTCGCCCTGCTGAAAGGGCGCATCGCGTCGTTCAAGGTGCCCAAGCGCGTGCACGTCGTCGACGAGCTGCCGCGCAACACGATGGGCAAGGTGCAGAAGAACGTGCTGCGCGAGCGCTTCGCCCCGGCGTGAGCCGCTATGCCCGGGCCGCGGCGATGCCCTTCCACATCATGTACGCCGCCAGCACGTAGAGCAGCAGCGCGAACAGCTTGCGCAGGCGACCCACCGACATCGCGTGCGCCACCTTCGCGCCCAGCGGCGCGGTGAGCACGCTGGTGGCGACGATGGCCGCGAGCGCCGGCAGGTAGATGTAGCCGAAGGTGCCCGCGGGCAGGTGCAGGTTCCAGCCGGCGATGACGTAGCCGAGCGTTCCGGCGAGCGCGATCGGAAAGCCGCAGGCCGCGCTCGTTGCCACCGCTTCGTGGATGCGCACGTTCGAGCGCGTGAGGAAGGGCACCGTGATGAAGCCGCCGCCCGCGCCGGCCAGCGCCGAGAACACGCCGATCGTTCCGCCCATGCCCAGCATGCCCGCGGTTCCGGGCAGCGTGCGATCGGCCGAGGGGGCCCTGCCGCGCAGCATCTGCGTGGCCATCGCGCCGACGAAGAGCCCGAAGCCGATCGCGAGCACCGCGCCCGGCAGCCAGGACGCGATCTGCGCACCGAGCATCGAGCCGACGACGATGCCGGGGGCGAGCGTCCTCGCGATATCCCAGCGCACCGCGCCGCGGCGCGCGTGCGCGCGCACGCTCGACAGCGACGTGAACAGGATCGTCGTGAGCGAGGTGGCGATGGCGATCTTGACGATCTGGTCGAGCGGAAAGCCCTGGCTCGTCAGCAGCATCGTGAGGAAGGGCACGAGCAGCATGCCGCCGCCGATGCCCAGCAGACCCGCGGCGAAGCCGGTGAAGGCACCGAGCAGCAGGAACGCCGCGATGAGCGAGAAGGCCATGAGGGAGAGGAAAGGACCCCGCCTGTGCCGGCCAGGCCGGCATCCTGAACCGTTCAGTTCAGTTCGGCCGCAGCAGGTATCACATCAGGTTCGTCCGACGAGGGACGATCACAACAGCGATACGCAGTGTCGCTGCGACCTGGATGCAAAACATTGGTTCAAGGAATGTATGACCTGATCGAACACCGCAGGGTCGATCGCATTCTACCGCGATTCGCGGCACGCCGTTCGTGCCGCGGTCGTCCCGCGTCGCTCAGAACAGCGGCTGCTGCCGCGCGATCTCCGCGTCGAGGTCCTCGCGCATCTTGCGGATGCGGCCCAGCAGTTCGGCCGACGGCGTTCCGGCCGCGGGCTGCTGCGCGCCGAGCAGCTCGTGCGCGAGCTGCAGCGCCGCCATCACCGCGATGCGGTCCACGCCGGAGACGCGGCCGGCGTCGCGGATCGAGCGCATCTTCTCGTCGACGATCTGCACCGCTTCGAGCAGGCGCGGCTTCGTTTCGCCGGTGACGGCGAGACGGTAATCGCGGTCGAGGATCTTCACGTCGATCTGTTCCATGCTCGGCTTCCGTGCGGTGCGGGCTATCCGTTGTCTTCGGGCGCGTCGTCCGCGGCTTCGGTCGCATGCTGCTGCGCGCCGGTTGCGGAGTCGGCGTCGACATCGGCGTCGGGCGGCGCCGGCAGCCGCGCGAGCGCGGCCTGCACGCGTTCGCGCGCCTCGTCGATGCGCTGCTGCAGATGCTCGTTGGCATCGCGGCTGGCGGAGAGCTGCTCGCGCAGCGATGCATTCTCGTCGGCGAGGCGCCGGACGGTGGCGACGATCTGCTCGACGCGTTCGCCGAGTTGTTCGATTTCCTGCGATGCCTGATCCATGGCGCGATGGTATACGAGGGGCCCGACGCAGCGCGCTCGGTCCGTGGCTCCGGTAGCATTCGTTCCGGGATGAAATTCTATTCGCACCGGTTGCGGCGCGCCGCGTTGTTCGTCGTGTTCGCCGCTCTCGTCGGGTCGATGCCCGGCATGCTGCCGCGGGCGCAGGCGCAGGCGCAATCCTCGCCGACCGCGGGGCCGATGCGCGTGGACAGCGTAGAGGTCGAGCTGGTTGCCGATCGCGCAGCGGTCGTTCCCGGCGAGGCGATGCGCCTGGGCCTGCGCATCCGCCACGATTCCCAATGGCATACCTACTGGCGAAACCCGGGCGATTCGGGCCTGCCGACGCAGGTCGAATTGCGCCTGCCGACGGGCTTCGAGGCGGGTCCGATCCGCTGGCCTGCGCCGCAGCGACTGTTCATTCCGCCGCTGGCCAACTACGGCTACGAAGGAGAGATCGTCCTGCCGATGGCGCTGCAGCCGCCCGCTGCCATCGACGGCGAGCGCGTGACGATCGCTGCGCACGCGTCGTGGCTGATGTGTCGCGACGTCTGCATTCCCGGCGATGCCGACGTCTCGCTGGCGCTGCCGGTGCAGCGCGCAGGCGCCGCTGCTCCGTCGCGCTTCGCCGCGCTCTTCGACGACGCCGAGCGGCGCATGCCGCAGGGCACCATTGCCGCGCAGGTGCACGCCGACGGCGACACGATCTCGATCGCGCTGCCGCGCCGCGCCTCGAGCGTCGAGTTCTTCCCGTACCACGAGGGCTTCGTCGAGAACGCGGCCGAGCAGGTGCTCTATGCGGTGACGCAACCCGCCGACGGCGTGCGGCTGGCGGTGCGGCTGAGCGAAGACGGCGTGCGCAAGCTGCGCGACTCCGGCGAGTCGCTGCCGGCTGCCGCGAGCGGCATCGTCGTCGTCGACGGCACCGCCTACGAGATCGATGCGAAGGCGAGCGCGGCCGCACTGCCCGCGGGCACCGAAATCGCGCGCGTGGCCGGCGCCGCCTCGCAGCCTCCGGCCGGTGCATCGTCGCGCGGATCGTGGCTGCCCGGTTTCGGCGCTTCGTCGGGCGAGCGCGGCGCCGGTCCTTCGTCGACCGCAGCGCCGCGCACCGCCGCCGACGGCAGCGCGGCGACCGGCGCGAGTCCCGCGTCCACCGCGCGAACGCTGTGGATCGCCGCGCTGTTCGGCGCCGTCGGCGGCTTGATCCTGAACCTGATGCCCTGCGTGTTCCCGGTGATCGGGCTGAAGGTGCTCGGTTTCGCGCGCACCGGCGGCGAAGCCGATGCCTCGTCGCGGCTGGGTGCGCTCGCCTTCGCCGGCGGCGTGGTCGTCTCGTTCTGGGCGCTGGCCGCGATGCTGCTCGCGCTGCGCGCCGGCGGCGAGGCGGCCGGGTGGGGGTTCCAGCTGCAGTCTCCCGCCTTCGTCGCGGCGATGGCGATGCTCTTCGTCGCGATCGGGCTGAACTTCTCGGGGGTCTACGAGATCGGAGTCTCGATGACGCGGCTGGGCGCGCTCGATTCCGGCGCGCGGCCGCATCCGCTGCTCGGCTCCTTCGGCTCCGGCGTGCTCGCGGTACTCGTCGCCACGCCGTGCACGGCGCCGTTCATGGGATCGGCGATGGGCTTCACGCTCGCCAGCTCGGCGGGCGAGGCGATGATCGTCTTCACCGCGATCGCGCTCGGCATGGCCGCGCCCTACGTGCTGCTCGGCTTCTTCCCGCAGGCGCTGCGCGTGCTGCCCAGGCCGGGCCGCTGGATGGAAAGCTTCCGGCAGGCGCTCGCCTTTCCGATGTACGCGACCGCGGCCTGGCTCGCCTGGGTGCTCGGGCAGCAGGCGGGGATCGACGCCGTCTTCGCGCTCGCCATCGGCGCGGTGCTCGTCGCGCTCGCCGCATGGTTGTACGGCCGCTTCTTGCAGCAGGGCGCAGCGCGCGCGGCCTCGCGCATCGTGCGTCCGCTGGCCGGCACGCTCGCGGTGGCGGCCTGCGCGCTCGGCTTGTGGACCGCGTGGCCCGGCGAAGCGGCACCGCCGCCCGGCGCCGTCGCCGAGCGGCGCACGCCGGGGGCGGGAGGCGAAGCGCTCGCGTCGGCCTGGCAACCGTGGTCCGAGGAGCGCGTGCGCGAGGCGCGCGACGCGAAGCGTCCGGTCTTCGTCGATTTCACCGCGGCCTGGTGCGTGAGCTGCCAGGCCAACAAGCGTCTCGTGCTCGAGCGCGACGCGATCGTCGCCGAGATGGCCGAGCGCGGCGTCGTGCGACTGAAGGCCGACTGGACGAACCGCGATCCGCGCATCACCGAGGCGCTGGCGCGCTTCGGCCGCAACGGCGTGCCGCTGTATCTCGTCTATCGCCCCGACGAGCCCGAGCCGCGCGTGCTGCCCGAGTTGCTCACGATGGGCATCGTGCGCGAGGCGCTGGCGGGCATCGCGCCGGTCGCGGTCGCACGCTCGGTCGAGCGTGAACCGGGATCGAGGTGATCCGCACCAGGCAACGTCGCCTCGTGTCGTCGGATTCCGGCGCCGTGTAGAATCGCGCTGTCATCGGTGTGGCGACTGGCTTCTCCAGTCGCCGTTAAACGGGAAAGCGGTGCGCCTCGCAAGGAGGCAATCCCGCTGCTGCCCCCGCAACGGTAAGCGAGTGCGGGCGCGCCACCACGCCACTGGGTTCATCACCTGGGAAGGCGGCGCGTCAAGACTTGCGAGCCCGGAGACCGGCCTGTGGCATCGAGCAGAAGTGCTACGGGGTGGTGGCGCTGGTCGTATCGACCCGAAAGTTCCTCCCGTGCGTTTCCATTTCAGCGCATTCCGGCATGCGGGGACGCCTGCCGGCGAGGGGAATCATGGCTATACATCCAAAGCCGCTGGCCGCGTTGCTGCCGGCTTTCCTCGTTGCGTCGGCCGCCGGTGCGCAGCCGGCGGCTCGACTCGACGACGTCGTCGTCACGGCCACCCGCTTCGATGAAACGGCTTACTCGTCCGCCGCGAGCGTGACGGTCATTTCGCGCGAGGAGATCCGGTCGTCGGGCGCACGGACCCTGCCCGATGTATTGAAGTACCAGGCCGGGCTGAACGTCATGCCGCTCTACGGGTCGATCGGGGCGGACACTTCGATCGACATGCGGGGTTTCGGCGAAGGCGCTTCCTCGCGCACGCTGGTTCTGTTGAACGGGCAACGTCTCAATTCCCTGGACAGCATCAACGTCGACTGGGGACTCGTGCCGCTCGACAGCATCGAGCGCGTCGAGATCCTCAATGGCAGCGGCAGCGTCCTGTACGGCGACAATGCGGTCGGCGGTGTGATCAACATCGTCACCGCCCGCAGGCCGGATGGCGTGCACGCCGTCGTCGGAGCGGGCAGCCGGAACAGCAGGCAGCTCTCGGCCGGCTTTTCCAGTCGATTCGATGCCGTCGACGTGAATCTGTCGCTCGACCGTCAGGACACCGACGGTTGGCGCAACAACAATGAACAGAAGCGCGAGAACGTCGGCGGCCGCCTCGGTGTCGGTTTCGACAAGGGAGAAGTTTTCGTCGACCTCGGCTGGTCGAACCTGGACTTCGGCCTGCCGGGTTCACTGACGAAGAGCCAGTTCCGGAGCAATCCCAGGCAGGCCGAAACCTCCGATAGCTACAGCCGGAGAAACAACGCGTTCCTGAGGCCCGGACTCGAATTCCAGATCACCGATGCACTGAAGTTCGCCGCGGAAATCGGGTACTCCGATTCGGAGAGCACCGTCTATACCTCGAACTATTGCGTCTGGGACACCTGCTTCGAAGTGCGCAGCACCGACGTTCTTTCGTTCACGCCCCGATTCCAGTGGAAGCACGGACTCGGTTCCCTGTCTTCCAGGACGACGATCGGCGTCGATTACTACGACGGCAGGCTGACGGCCGACAAGTCGGGCAGCGACCATGGCCCCGTGAGCAAGTCCGTCCGGATCGATCAATCGAGTCGCGCGCTCTATCTGCAGAACCAGACCGACCTGACGTCCGCGCTGGTGTTCACCGCCGGTGCGCGCTACCAGAAGATCGACCAGTCGGCCTCCGATTCCTCCGGACTGCGCCTGTCGAACGATCATGACCGGACCATCGGAGAACTCGGCCTGAGCTACCGGCTCTCCGCCGCGACGCGGGTCTTTGCCAGAGCCGGAACCACTTTCCGGAATCCGAATCTGGACGAACTGACGACGTTCTCGGGATTCGTCAGCCGGCCCGTTCGCCCCGAGAGGGGAACTTTCCTGGACGTGGGCGTCGACGTGAGCGGCGCTTCGTACTCGCTGAAAGCCGCGATATACGACCTCGAGATGAAGGACGAGATCGCCTGGAACGGCGCGACCTTCGAGAACGAGAACCTGTCGAGGACCCGGCATCGGGGAATCGAGGTCAGCGGGCGCTACCGCATCGATCCGCAGTGGCAGCTGGTGGGAGGCATCGACCTGCAGAGAGCCGAGTTCCGCGAAGGCGTGGACAACGGCAAGAAGATACCGTTGGTACCCGCGGTGAAGATCGACGCCGGCGTCAGTTTCAGGCCCATCCCCGCCGTCGCCCTGTCGTTGATGGCCAATCACGTGGGCGAACGCTATTTCGGCGGCGATACGGCGAACAGCGGCGAAAAACTCGCTTCCTATACGGTGGCCGATTTCGTGGCGAGCTGGCAGCACTCGGACTGGACCGTACGCGCCCGCGTGCTCAATCTGACGGACCGGAAATACTCCCCGTTCGGCTACTACGGCTCCTACTATCCCGCGGACGGGCGATCGTTCTTCGTCGACCTGCGTTACAACTTCTGACGCACGAACGCGGTGATGCGCGTCTTCGCCGCATCGTTCTGCGCAGCGCTGGCGGCTGCGCTGGCCATTGCGCTCGCGGCAATGCTCGCCGTTGCATCGCCGCAGGCACGGGGGGGCGGGGACTCGTCGCCGCCTTCATCGCTTCCCGTCCCTTCCGTGCGCCTTCTCGACGACGCGGGACGCACGATCGAGCTGCAGGGTCCGCCGCGACGCATCGTCTCGCTCGCGCCGCACGCCACCGAGCTGCTGTTCGCGGTCGGCGCCGGGCCGCGCGTCGTTGCCGTCGATCGCAACAGCGACGAACCGGCCGCCGCACGCGCGCTACCGAAGCTTTCGTCGTTTCCCGGGCCCGATGTCGAAGCGCTTCTCGCGCTCTCCCCCGACCTGGTCGTCGGGTGGGGGCCGGGCGTTTCGCGCGCGCAACTCGAGAGGCTCGAATCGCTCGGCATCGCCGTGTTCGTCTCGCAGCCGCGCACGCTCGACGACATCGCTTCGACGCTGCGCCGCTTCGCGCTTCTCGCGCCCGATCCGTCGGTCGGCGCCGCGCTGGCCGACGCGTTCGCCGCGCGACTCGACGCGATCCGCGCGCGCTATGCGCGGCTTCGTCCGGTGCGCGTGTTCGTGCAGATCTGGTCGTCGCCGCTGATCACCGTCTCCGACGCGGGCCCGATCGGCGATGCGGTGCGCAGCTGCGGCGGCGTCAACGTGTTCGGCGACGTGAATGTCGCCGCGCCGCAGCCCGATGCCGAGGCGGTGCTCGCGCGCCATCCCGACCTGATCGTCGCCACCGACCCCTCGCCTTCGCCCCGGCGCTGGATCGGCTACGGGCTGCTCGCTCCGCAGGGGCCCGCGCACTTCGTCGCCTTCGACGCGTCGACCTTCGAGCGGCCCGGCCCGCGTTCGATCGACGCGCTCGAAGGCCTGTGTGCCGAGATCGACGCGGTGCGCCGGTCCGCGCCTCGATAGCCTTTGCTACCATCGCCCCGGCGCTTCGCGCGCCGCACGAACAACACGCAAGGAGGCTCGCGCATGCCCGTCGTTGCCGTCGTCAATCCGAAGGGAGGCGTCGGAAAGACGACGCTCGCCACGAACCTGGCCGGCTATTTCGCATCCAACGCTCGCCCGACCATGCTGGGCGACTTCGACACGCAGCAGTCCGCGCGCCACTGGCTGCAGCTGCGTCCGGCGCAGGCGGCGGCGATCGGTACCTGGGAGGTCGACGACGGCGTGGCGCGCCCGCCGCGCGGCGTCACGCACGTCGTGCTCGATACGCCCGCGCAGATCGACGGGCGCCGCCTCGCCGACGTCGTGCGCGTGGCCGATCGCATCATCGTCCCGCTGCAGCCTTCGATGTTCGATGCGATCGCCACCAGCCGCTTCCTCGCCGACCTGCGCGCGGGCTTCCCCAAGACGCGCCGTTTCGAGGAGACGGTGAGCCTGGTCGGCATGCGGGTCGATCCGCGCACGCGCGCCGCCGATCAGCTCGCCCGTTTCGTCGCCGGACTCGGCCTGCCGGTTTCGGGCTATCTGCGCGATACGCAGAACTACGTGCACCTGGCGGCGCACGGGCTCACGCTGTTCGACGTGGCTCCGCAGCGCGTCGAGCGCGATCGCGCCACCTGGGAGCCCCTGCTGCATTGGCTCGAAAGCTGAGCGTTTCCCCTTCGCAGGACCGGATCCCGTTTCCGCGCCCGCCGCAGCCGGGCGCCCGCGTCTCGCTGCGCGTCGTCGAGGCGAGCAGCGAGTCGCTCGCCGTCGTGCGCGGCGTGCTGCAGCCTCCGGCGCTCGCCACCGATCGCGGTGCGATGCTCACCGTGCGGATCGACGGCGAGGTCGGCTATTGCGCCACCGCCGACCTTTCGGCGCGCGGATTGCGCGAAGCGGCCGAGCGCGCCGCGCAGTGGGCGCGTGCGGCGAAGGACCGCGGACTGTCGCTGGCAGGCGACGCCTGGCCCGGCGTTGCCGAAGCGGGCGAGCCGTGCCTGCGCTACGAGAGCCCGAACGGGGAGCCGCTCGCGCAGCGCGACGCGCTCATTGCGTTGCTGCACGAGGAGGCCGACGCGATGCGACGCGATGCGCGGATCGTGCATTGGGCGGCGAGCCTCGATGCGAGCGTCGTGTCGCAGAGCCTGTGGATCGACGGCGCAGCCGTGTCGCGGCAGACGATGCGCTACGTCGTGCCGAACCTCGAGGCGACGGCGGCGCAGGACGGGCGCGCGCAGACGCGAACGCTCGCCGGTCAGTACAACGGCTTCTGCCGGCAGGGGGGCGGGGAGGCGCTGCGCGATTCGGGATTCGTCGGCGGCGGCGCAGGCGTAGCGGACGAGGCGATCGAGCTGCTGCACGCGCCGAACTGTCCGAGCGGCGTGCGCGACCTGCTGCTGTCGCCGGACCAGATGATGCTGCAGATCCACGAGTCGATCGGCCATCCGCTCGAGCTGGACCGCATCCTCGGCGACGAGCGCAACTTCGCCGGAACGAGCTTCGTGACGCCGCAGATGTTCGGCAGCTATCGCTACGGCTCGCCGCTGCTGAACGTGAGCTTCGATCCGGGCGTCGTCGGCCAGTTCGCCAGCTACGCGACCGACGACGACGGCGAAGCCGCGCATCGCGTGATGCTGATCGAGAACGGCATCCTGCAGCGCGCGCTGGGCGGCGCGCTGTCGCGCGCGCGAGCCCGTGCGCGCGGCTTCGCGGTGCAGGGCGCGGCAAGCGCACGCGCCAGCGGCTGGCACCGCGCGCCGATCGACCGGATGGCCAATCTGAACGTCGAACCGGGCGATGCGAGCTTCGAATCGATGGTCGCCCGCACCGAGCGCGGCATCTGGATGCGCACCAACGCCTCGTGGTCGATCGACGACGCGCGCAACAAGTTCCAGTTCGGCTGCGAATGGGGCAGGCTGATCGAGAACGGCCGCCTGACGCAGGTCGTGCGCAATCCGAATTATCGCGGCGTCTCGGCGACCTTCTGGCGCAGCCTCGCGGCCGTCGGCGCGCGCGAGACGATGCAGGTGCTCGGCACGCCGTTCTGCGGCAAGGGCGAGCCCGGGCAGATCGTCCGCGTCGGCCACGCTTCGCCGGCGTGCCTGTTCCGCGACGTCGACGTGTTCGGAGGCGAGGCGTGAGCAGCGGCGATTTCGTCGCGCTGTTCGACGCGGCTGGCGCGGCGGTCGATCGGTACGCGCGCCCCGGCGAAGCCGTGTTCGCCTGGCTGCGCGCCGAGCGCAGCGATTTCGTGCGCGTGAACGCGGCGCGCGTGCGACAGGCGGGAAGCGTCGAGCGCTCGGTGCTGGCGATCCGGATGTTTCGCGGCGGGCGCCAGGCGCAGATCCGCTGCACGCTCGCCGCGCCGCGCGGCACGGCGGCGCGCGTGCGCGAGGCGCTGGCGGCCTTGCGCCGCGCGATCGAGCCGCTGCCGGTCGATCCCTACGCGTGCTTCGAGCAGGAGCCCGGCCGCAGCGAGCACGTCGCGCGGGCGGATGCGGCGACACCCGACGAGGTTCTCGCCGCGATCGTCGACGGCGCCGGCGACGCGGATCTCGTGGGCCTGTACGCCGGCGGCGCCGTCGTTCGCGCGCTCGCCAGCAATCTCGGGCATCGCCACTATCACGAAGCGACGTCGGCGAGCTTCGACTTCTCGATCCACTGCGCCGCGGGGCAGGCGAGCAAGCATGCGTGGAGCGCGCCGCGCTGGGACGCCGCTGCATTGCGCTCGGCGCTCCACGCCGCGCACGAGCAGGCGCGAATCCTCGCGCGTCCGGCCCGGCGCCTGGAGCCCGGCGCGTATCGCGCGCTGCTCGCTCCGGCGGCGCTTGCCGACCTGGTCTCGCTGCTCGGCTGGGGCGGCTTCTCGGAGCGGGCGTTTCGCAGCGGACAGTCGCCGCTCGTTCGCGCGCAGCGCGGCGAAATGCGCTTCGGTCCGTCGTTCTCGATCGTCGACGACCTCGAGGCGCTCGACGTGCCGCGCTTCCAGCCGGAGGGTTTCGTTCGCCCGACCCGCAGCGTTCTCGTCGAAGACGGGCGGCCGGGCCAGCGCCTCGTGTCGCCGCGCAGCGCGCTCGAGTTCGGCGTGGGCGGCAACGGCGCCGACGACGACGAGCGGCCGAGCGCGCCCTGCGTCGGCGCGGGGCAACTGGACGAGAGCGCGCTGCTCGATGCGCTGGGCACCGGCATCGCGATTTCGAACCTGTGGTACCTGAACTGGTCCGATCGACAGGCGTGTCGCGCCACCGGAATGACGCGCTTCGCGACGCTGTGGGTGGAGAACGGCGCGGCCGTTGCGCCGGTCGCGCCGATGCGTTTCGACGACGGCCTCTATCGGCTGTTCGGCGAGGGCCTGCTCGGACTCGGCGCGCGCGTCGAGACGATTCCCGAGGTCCAGACCTGGGACGGGCGCGAGCCCGGCGGCGTGCGCGCGCCGGCGGCGCTCGTCGAGGCGTTGCGCTTCACGCTGTAGGCGTGCGCGTGCACGGGAAGGCAGCGGCGCCCGGAGCAGCGATGCCGGCGCGTGGCAGCCGCCGCGCGCCGCGGCGTTGCCTCGCGTCTTCGTTCAGCGCGGCTCCGTCGGCTGCGACGAGCTGCGCGGATCGGTGACGAAACCGATGCGTTCGATTCCGGCGCGCTGCGCGCTCGAGATCACGTCGGCGATGCGCTCGTAGCGCGTCGAGCGCTCCGCGCGCAGGTGCAGTTCGGGCTGCGGTTTCGACGACGCGGCCTGCGCGAGCCGCGCATCGAGCGCGGCGAGGCTGTCCAGCGGCTCGTCGTTCCAGTGGACGACGCCCGCCGCGTCGATCGACACGCGGATCGTCTCCGGCTTCTCGGCCGTCACCGGCGCCTGCACGTCGGGCAGGTCGACGCGCAATGCATGCGTGAGCAGCGGCGCGGTGATGATGAAGACGACGAGCAGCACCAGCATCACGTCGACCAGCGGCGTGGTGTTGATCTCCGCCATCGGCTGCGGCTGGCTGCCCGGGTCGAATCCGCCGAAGGACATGGCTGCGTTTCCTCGCTTCGCCGACGGATCAGCGCACGACCGGTCCGACGGCGAGCGGTGCCGGGCCGCTGCGCAGCGCATCGCGCTGCTCGCGCAGCCGATGGCCGGTCGTGACGAGCGCGAGCAGGTCGTGCGCGAAGCCGTCCAGCTCGGCGAGCACGACGCGATTGGCGCGCACGAAGGCGTTGTAGGCGAGCACCGCGGGGATCGCCACCGCCAGGCCCGCCGCCGTCATCACCAGCGCTTCGCCGACCGGACCCGCTACGCGGTCGATCATCACCTGTCCGCTCGATGCGATGCTCAGCAGCGCGTGGTAGATGCCCCAGACCGTGCCGAACAATCCGACGAAGGGCGCGGTGCTGCCCACCGAGGCGAGCAGCGCGAGCCCGCTTTCCAGGCGGGCCGAGACCTGCGTGATCTCCCTGCGCAGCACGCGCGTGACGATCTCGTCGCGATCGACCGACCCGGCGAGCGAATCGTCGGGCTGCATCGCCGCGGCGGCGCGCGCCTTCCGCGCGAGCGGAACGAACACGCGTTCGCGGTCCGCGCTCTCGAGCGTGGCGAGCGCCTCGTCCATCGTGCGCGCGTTCCAGAACTGCTCGAGCGCCGCGTGCGCGCCGCGTCGCATGCGCCAGGTGCTCCACGCCTTCGACAGGATGAAGTACCAGCTGACGATCGACATCGCCAGCAGCAGCCAGGCGACCGAATGCGTGATCGCATCGCCCGCCTGCCAGAAGTGCATCAGACCGAGTTCCTGTGCCTGCATTCGCGTTCCTTCAGCCGTCGAGCCGGAATACCCATCGCCAGTCGTGATACCACGCCGCGACCGGGCGGCCGTCGACCGTGGCGGGATCGAAGCGCCATCGCCTCACGGTTTCGATCGCCGTGCGATCGAGCAGCGGCGAGCCGCTGGATTGTCGCAGGCGGACGTCGAGAACCGTGCCGTCGGCGCCGACGTGCACGTCCAGCCGCACCTCGCCCTGGTCGCCCATCCGGCGCGCGGCGCCCGGGTAGGGCGGCGGCGTGTTGCCGCGCCAGCTCGCGTCGACGCGGGGGGCGGTGCGGCGAGGCGCGGAATCGGGCGATGCGCTGGCGAGCGGGCCCGGCGCGCCGCCTGCGGGGGTTGCGGGGGCGGCACCGGGGACCGCTTGGGCGGGAGCGGTCGTCGGAGCCGGGGAGGTCGGCGCGGCGGACGACGTCGGCGGGGCGGAGGGCGCCGGCGTGGGGGAGGCCGCCGGGGCCGAGGGGACCATCGGCGTGGTCGACGGCTGCTCGGTCGTCGGTGCGACCTTTGCTGGCGCGGGCGCTTCGTCCCGTGGCGTACGTGGCTTCGTTTCGTCG
>QEVN01000163.1 GCA_003576795.1 Burkholderiales bacterium | reverse complement strand
CCGAGCCGGGCGAACTCGACGCTGTCCTCGATCAGCGCATGCGTGCCGATCAGCAGGTCGATCCCGCCGGCGGCGACGCGGCCGCGCACCTCGCGCTTGCCGCTTTCCTTCAACGAGCCGGAGAGCCAGGCCACGCGCACGCCGAGCGCCTCGAGCGGCGCGCGCAGCTTCGCGTGATGCTGTTCGGCGAGGATCTCGGTGGGCGCCATGAACGCCGCCTGCCAGCCGCTGCCGATCGCCTGCGCGGCGGCCAGCGCCGCGATCAGCGTCTTGCCGCTGCCGACGTCGCCCTGCAGCAGCCGGTTCATCGGTTGCGCGCACGCGAGGTCGGCGGCGATCTCGCCCCAGACCCGGCGCTGCGCCGCCGTGGGCACGAAGGGCAGCGACGCGAGCAGGCGAGCCGCCAGCGCGCCGTCGGCCAGCCGCGGCGCCCGCTGTCGCGCGCGTGCACGGCGCGAGCGCGCGAGCGACAGCTGCTGCGCGAGCAGTTCGTCGAAGATCACGCGCCGCCAGGCCGGCGCGCTGCGATCGGCCAGCGCCTCTATGCTCGCCCCGGGATCGGGCCGATGGATCGCGCGCAGCGCCTCGGCGACCGGCGGCAGCCCGAGCCGGGCGACGACGTTGACCGGCACGGTCTCGTCCCAGTCGAGATCGTCGAGCGCCTCGTCGATCGCCTTGCGCAGCCGCGCCTGGCCCAGGCCGGAGACCGTCGGGTAGACCGGCGTCATCGTCTGCGGCAGCGGCTCGCCGGGGCGCACGACGCGGCACTGCGGATGAACCATCTCCGCGCCGAACAGGCCCGCGCGCACCTCGCCGAAAGCGCGCACGCGCGCGCCCTCGGCGAACAGCTTCGCCTGCGAACCGTAGAAATGGAAGAAGCGCAGCGACACCGAAGCGCTGTCGTCGCGCAACTCGACGCGAAGCATGCGGCGCGGCCGCAGGACGATCTCGCTGCGCACGACGACGCCTTCCACCTGCGCCGGCCTGCCGTCGCGGGCTGCGGCGACCGGGACGATGCGCGTGCGGTCCTCGTAGCGGATCGGCAGGTGGAGCACGAAATCGGAGGCGACCCGCAGGCCGAGCCGCGCGAAGCGCGCCGCGTCGCCGCCGCCTTCGCCGGCCGCACGCCGTCGGCGCGGGGCGGGGCTCACGTGCCGGACGGGGTCCTTGCGTCGAGCACCATCACCGCCTCCACCTCGAACAGCGCGCCGCGCGGCAGGCTGGCGACGCCGACCGTGGAGCGCGCCGGATACGGCGCGTCGAACCACTTCTGCATCGCTTCGTTCACCTTCGCGAAATGCGCGAGATCGGTGAGGAACAGCGTGAGCTTCACGCAGTGCGCGAGCGAGCCGCCGGCAGCGGTGGCCACCGCCTGCAGGTTGCGAAAGGCCTGCTCGACCTGCGTTTCGAGGCCGCCGTCGACCAGCGCGCCGCTGGCCGGATCGAGCGCGATCTGCCCCGACAGGTAGACGACGTCGCCGACGCGCACCGCCTGCGAATACGGGCCGATGGCCGCCGGCGCATCGGCGCTCCGGACGATCTGTCTGGTGGTCATGCTCCGTCTCCGGGCTGTGGCAGCGGAAAGATCAGGCAGGTGGTCGAGCCGAGCGCGTACAGGCGGCCGGCGGCGTCGACGACGCGCCCCTCGGCGATCCCGATGCGGCGGGTCACGCTGGCAACGCGGGCCTCGGCGCGCACCGGGCCGGTGCGGTCGGTGAGCGGCCGGACGTAGTTCACCTTCAGCTCGAGCGTGGTGTAGCCGTAGCCGCGCTCGAGCGTCGTGTGCACGGCGCAGCCGAGCGCGGAATCGAGCAGCGTCGCGACGTAGCCGCCGTGCACGCTGCCGATCGGGTTGTAGTAGTCGGTCTTCGGCGTTCCCTGGAAAGCCATCGTGCCCTCGCCCGCTTCCACCGGCACGAAGTCAAGCGTCTGCATGATCGGCGGCAGCGGCAGTTCGCCGCGTCCGATGCGCTCGAGGAACTGCAGCCCGGAACCGGCGGCGACCTCGGCCGCGGCGATCTTCCCGGGCGCGGCCATCAGCAGCCGCACTTCGCGCTCGCGCGCGAGCCACTTCTCGAGCGTGGCCTCGGCCTGCGGGTCGCGCTGCTGCGGTTCGGTAGTCATTACGTTCTCGGTCGCCTGCGCATGCGATCGCATCGTATCAAGGCGAGGCGCCCGTCGTGGCGCGAACCGGAGGCAAGGTATCTGCGCCTAGAGCCCGGCCGGAAGGAACAGCGTCTCCAGCGCGATCGCCAGCACCGAGAGCAGCAGCACCGTTCCGACCAGCAGCGCGGCGATGGCGACGAACACGTTCGACCAGCCGCCGCGGGAGCGTCGCGCCAGGCCGGCGTTGTAGCGCGCGTCCCAGCGCTCGTCGGACGCGAGGCTGAACACGATCGCCTCCGCCATCGCGACGACGACGACGAGGCCGGCGACGAAGAAGCCCGGGTGCCGGTACCAGGGATCGGAGCGCAGCGCCAGGCCGATCGCCGGCATCGCGATCAGCGGATAGAGCGGCCACCAGCGCGCGCCGAGATAGGCGCGATGGGCTCCGGAGAAGCCGACGAAGAGCGCGAGCAGGCCGGCGACGAGACGCGAACGGAAGCGGGCGGGGGCGGTCACGGTCGCGATTGTCGACGATGCGGCGACGGGCGCCAAACCGCGTCGCTGATAGACTCGAAGTCTCCCCTTCCCTCCCGCCTTCCCGATGCTGCACGAGCCCACGCCCGACCGCACGGACGCGTCGGACGAGCCGCGGCATTCCGCGGCGCACGCCGCGATCCGCATCCGCGGCGCGCGACAGAACAACCTGAAGAACCTCGACGTCGACATCCCGACCGGCGAGCTGGTCGTCGTCACCGGCGTCTCGGGTTCGGGCAAGTCGTCGCTGGTGTTCGACACGCTGTACGCCGAGGGGCAGCGGCGCTACGTCGAGACCTTCTCGGCCTACGCGCGCCAGTTCCTCGACCGCATGGACAAGCCGCAGGTCGATCGCATCGAAGGCGTGCCGCCGGCGATCGCGATCGACCAGACGAACCCGGTGCGCACCTCGCGTTCGACGGTCGGCACGATGACCGAGCTGAACGACCACCTGAAGCTGCTGTACGCGCGCGCCGCGACGCTGCATTGCCGCGGCTGCGGAAAGCCGGTGCGCCGCGACACGGTGGCGAGCGTGCGCGAAGCGCTCGTCGCGCGCGCCGCGGCGGCCGGCGATCCGCGCATCGTGCTCGGCTTCCCGGTGCCGGTGCCGGCGAACTTCGGCGAGGCCGAGATCCGCGCGCATCTCGATGCGCAGGGCTACGCGCGCGTACAGGCGCGCGAGGTCGACGGCGAGCGCATCGTGCTGCACGTGGTGCAGGACCGCTTCCGCGTCTCGAGCGTGGAGTCCTCGCGCCTGTCCGACTCGATCGAAGCGGCGTTCCGTCGCGGGCACGGGCGCCTGACGCTGCACGTGCTCGACGACGACGGCAGCGAGCGGGAACGCTGGCGCTACAGCACCGGCCTGCACTGCGCCGACTGCGACATCGCCTACGCCGAGCCGCTGCCCAGCCTGTTCTCGTTCAACTCGCCGATCGGCGCCTGCGAGCGCTGCCGCGGCTTCGGCCGCGTGATCGGCGTCGACCTCGGCCTCGTCGTTCCCGACGAGGGCAAGACGCTCGCCGAAGGCGCCGTCAAGCCGTGGCAGACGAAGAGCTTCGCCGAGTGCCAGCGCGACCTGAAGAAGTACGCGGCGCGCGCCGGCGTTCGCACCGACGTGCCCTGGCGCGCGCTCGACGAGCACGAGCGCCGCTGGGTCATCGAAGGCGCGCCCGACTGGACCGGCAAGTGGGAGACGCAGTGGTACGGGATCCGCCATTTCTTCGAATGGCTGGAGTCGCGCGCCTACAAGATGCACATCCGCGTGCTGCTGTCGAAATATCGCTCGTACGACACCTGCAAGGCCTGCGGCGGAGCGCGGCTCGTGCCCGACGCGCTGCTCTGGCGCGTCGGCGACGACGGGCGCGGCGAAGGCGGTCGCACGATCCACGAGCTGATGCTGCTGCCGATCGACCGGCTCGCCGCGTTCTTCGCGCAGCTGCGCCTGCCGGCGCCGCTCGACGAAGCCACCGTGCTGCTGCTCGACGAGATCCGCAACCGGCTGCGCTTCCTGCGCGAGGTCGGCCTCGGCTACCTGACGCTCGATCGCCAGTCGCGCACGCTGTCGGGCGGCGAGGTGCAGCGGATCAACCTGACGACGGCGCTCGGCACCTCGCTGGTCAACACGCTGTTCGTGCTCGACGAGCCGTCGATCGGCCTGCATCCGCGCGACATGGGGCGCGTGATCGCCGTCATGCAGCGGCTGCGCGAAGCAGGCAACTCGCTGGTCGTCGTCGAGCACGATCCGCTGGTGATGCGCGCCGCCGACCGCGTGCTCGACATCGGGCCGGGGCCCGGCGAGCGCGGCGGCGAGATCGTCTTCTACGGCCCGCCGGCCGCGCTCGCGCGCGCCGCGACGCTCACCGGCGACTACCTCGCCGGGCGCCGCCTCGTCGACGCCGGCCATCGCCTGCCGGTGACGCCGTCGACGAAGCGTCTCGTGCTGGAAGGCGCGCGCGAGCACAACCTGAAGCTCGGCACCGTCGAATTCCCGCTCGAACGCCTCGTCTGCCTGACCGGCGTCTCCGGCAGCGGCAAGTCGACGCTGATGCAGAACGTGCTGCTGCCGGCGCTGCGCCGGGCCAAGGGGCAGCCGACCGATGCGCCCGGCGCGCACGACCGGCTGCTCGGCGACGACTGGATCGACGACGTCGTCTTCGTCGACCAGTCGCCGATCGGCAAGACCGCGCGCAGCAACCCGGCCAGCTACGTCGGCGCCTTCGACGCGATCCGCAAGCGCTTCGCCGCGGCGCCGCTCGCGCGCGAGCGCGGCTACACCGCCGGCACCTTCAGCTTCAACGCCGGCGACGGCCGCTGCCCCACCTGCAGCGGCAACGGCTTCGAGCACGTCGAGATGCAGTTCCTCTCCGACGTCTACCTGCGCTGCCCCGACTGCAACGGCAGCCGTTTCCGCGACGAGGTGCTCGAGGTCACGATCGAAGGCGAGGACGGCATCGCGCGCTCGATCGCCGGCGTGCTCGATCTCACGGTGCGCGAGGCGCTGTCGGTGTTCGGCCGCGCGCACGACGTGCGCACCAAGCTGCAGCCGCTCGCCGACGTCGGGCTCGACTACCTGCGACTGGGGCAGCCCGTGCCGACGCTGTCGGGCGGCGAGGCGCAGCGGCTGAAACTGGCGGGGCACCTAGCCGAAGCGGCCGCGCGCGGACTGACGGGCCCGACCGGCCCCGGCGATCCGGCGCGCCCCGGCCATCCCTTCGCGAAGGCCGGCCGGCGCGGCACGCTGTTCCTGTTCGACGAGCCGACCACCGGCCTGCATTTCGACGACGTCGCGAAACTGCTGCGCGCGCTGCGCAAGCTGCTCGCCGCGGGTCATTCGCTGCTCGTCATCGAGCACAAC
>QEVN01000162.1 GCA_003576795.1 Burkholderiales bacterium | reverse complement strand
GCGATTCCCTGTCCCGGACGCGTCTCCGACAGGTAGTACTGGCCGTCGATGCGCACCACGCCCTCGGGCTCGCGCCTCGGCTCCTCGGCGACGCCTTTCAGCGCCACGGCCATGTAGTCGATCCAGATCGGCAGAGCGAGCCCGCCGCCGGTTTCGCGATCGCCCAGCTTGCGCGGCTGGTCGAAGCCCACCCAGGCGACCCCGGCGAGCGACGGCTGGTAGCCGGCGAACCAGGCGTCCACCGAGTCGTTCGTCGTGCCGGTCTTGCCGGCGAGGTCGTTGCGCTTGAGCGTCTTCGCGCGCGTGGCGGTGCCGATGCGCACGACGTCTCGCAGCATCGAATCCATCAAGAACGCATTGCGTTCGTCGATCACGCGCATCGCTTCGTCGCCCGCGCGGTCGGGCTTCGCGCTGGCCAGCAGGCGCCCGTTGCTGTCGGTGATCCGCGAGATCAGGTAGGGCTCGACGCGGTAGCCGCCGTTGGCGAACACCGAGATCGCCCCGACCATCCGCCACGGCGTGACCGAGCCCGCGCCGAGCGCCATCGTGAGGTAGGCGGGATGCCGTTCGGGGTCGAAACCGAAGCGCGAGACGTAGTCCTGCGCGTACTGCGGGCCGATCGCATCGAGGATGCGCACCGACACCATGTTCTTCGACTTGGCCAGCGCCGTGTGCAGCGGCATCGGGCCTTCGTACTTGCCGTCGTAGTTCTTCGGGTCCCACAGCTGGCCGCCCGTGCGCGCCGGGTCGATCAGCACCGGCGCGTCGTTGACGATGGTCGACGTCATGAAGCCCTTCTCGAGCGATGCCGAGTAGATGAACGGCTTGAAGCTCGAACCGGGCTGGCGCCAGGCCTGCACGACCCGGTTGAAGCGGTTGCGCTCGAAGTCGAAGCCGCCGACCAGCGCGCGCACCGCGCCGTCGTGCGTGTCCATCGACACGAAGGCCGCCTGCACTTCCGGCAGCTGCGATATCTGGTAGCTGCCGCCGTCGTCGCGCGAGATGCGGATGACCGAACCGCGCACGAGGCGCTTCGGCGCGCTGGCGCGCGGGCCGAGCGCGGAGGCGACGAACTTCAGTCCGGCGCCGGTGATCTCGATCGGCTTGCCGTCGCCGCGCGAGACGACGACGCGTTTCGGATCGGCCTCGAGCACCACTGCCGACAGGAAGTTGCCGATGTCGGCGTCGTCGTCGAGCGCCGCGTCGATCGCCTCGTCGGCCGCGTGCGGATCGTCGGGCAGCGCGATCGTGCGCTCGGGACCCCGGAAGCCGTGGCGGCGGTCGTATTCGACGACGCCCTTCTCGAGCGCCGCGTTGGCCGCCGCCTGGTGCACCGGATCGATCGTCGTGTAGATCTTCAAGCCGGCCGAATAGATGTCCTCGTGATACAGGTCGAAGGCGAGCTGCCGCGCGAGTTCCGCCACGTACGGCGCCTGCACCGGGTAGTCGGCACGCGGCGGGGAGAAGACGAGGCGCTCGGTCATCGCCGCCTGGTATTCGGCCTGCGTGAGGAAGCCCGCCTCGCGCATGCGCCCCAGGATGTAGCGCTGGCGCTCGATCGCGCGCGCCGGATTGACCATCGGGTTGAAGCGCGACGGCGCCTTCGGCAGCCCGGCGAGCACTGCCGCCTCGGCCGCGCTCAGCTGCGACAGCGGCTTGTCGAAGTAGGTGCGCGCCGCCGCGGCGAAGCCGTAGGAGCGCTTGCCCAGGTAGATCTGGTTCAGGTACAGCTCGAAGATCTGTTCCTTGCTCAGCGTGTCCTCGATGCGCAGCGCGAGCAGGATCTCGACGATCTTGCGCGTGTAGGTGCGCTCGTTCGACAGGAAGAACTCGCGCGCGAGCTGCATCGTGATCGTGCTCGCGCCCTGCTCCTTGCCGCCGGCGAACAGGTTGGTGACGGCGGCCCGCGCCACGCCCACCGGGTCGATGCCGATGTGCTCGAAAAAGCGCGTGTCCTCGGCGGCGAGCACGGCGTTCTTCATCACCTGCGGCACGTCCTCGATGTGCACGAAGGTGCGCCGCTCCTCGCCGAATTCGCCGATCAGCTTGCCGTCGGCGGTATATACGCGCAGCGGAATGCGCGGCCGGTAGTCGAGCATCGCGTCGAGCGACGGCAGCCGGTCGTTGAGCAGCAACAGCGCGAAGGCGCCGAGCAGCGCGCCGCAGGCGGCGAGCGCCACCGGGATCGCCAGCGCCGCGATCGACACCCGCAACCACAGCGACTTCTTCGGGGACGGCTTCGAGCGGGGCTTTCGGGTGTTGCGTGCGGGCATTTACGGGCCTACCCCGCTGGGACTGTTGCGGATTTTATACGGATCGCCGGGCGACGGCGGCGACGCGCCGCACGCGGCGTTCGCGCTGCCGTCGATCGGCGTCCCTGCACAGGCGCGGCCCAGTGGTCGGTGGCGTACGACCGATGGTCGCGACGCGCTGCGAACTACCGCACAAAACGCTTTACAGTAAATCGAGCTCGTCGCTAGCATCGCGAGCGGTTGTTAAAAAACAAACGCAAGTCCTTAAGTTTACTGGACTTTTTCATCGAGACGCGCCGATGGCGATAGCGCTTGCTAGTCTGTTTGGCCGAACCTCTCCGCCGCTCGTCGGCATCGACCTGAGCGCCTCCAGCGTGAAGGTGGTCGAGCTGGCGAAGGGCCAGCGCACGCCGATGCGGCTCGAGCGTTACGCGATCGAGCCGATCGAGCGCGGCGCGATCGTCGACGGGAACATCGAGAAGCCCGAGGCGGTGGCGGAGGCGCTCACGCGGGCGCTGCGCAAGTGCAACACCCGGGCGCGCGAGGCCGCGCTGGCGCTGCCCTCAGGCTCGGTCATCACCAAGAAGATCCTGGTTCCCGCCGGCCTGCGCGAGGAGGACTACGAGGTGCAGGTCGAGGCCGAGGCGAGCCAGTACATCCCGTTTCCGATCGAGGAGGTGAACCTCGATTTCCAGCTGCTCGGTCCGGCCAAGGGATCCGAGGAAGAGATCGAGGTCCTGCTGGCGGCGTCGCGCAAGGAGAAGGTCGACGATCGCGTGGCCGTCGCCGAGATGGCAGGGCTGCGCCCGGTGGTCGTCGACGTCGAGAGCTATGCGCTTCGCTCGGCGGTGGACCACGTCACCCGGTTCCTGCCGAACAACGGCCAGGGCCAGATCATCGCCGTGTTCTCGATCGGGCAGACGACGACCTCGCTCGCCGTCGTGCTCAACGAGCAGACGGTGTTCGAACGCGAGCAGACCTTCGGCGGGCAGCAGCTCACGCAGGACCTCGTTCGGCTGTACGGGCTCACGCCGGAAGAGGCGGAGCTGAAGAAGCGCACCGGCGACCTGCCCGACAACTACCAGCGCGACCTGCTGCAGCCGTTCATCGAGCAGGGCGCCACCGACATCGCGCGCGCGCTGCAGTTCTTCTTCACGTCGACGCCGTACACCCGGGTCGACCAGATCTATCTCGCCGGCGGGTCCTCGGTCGTACCGGGGCTGGCCGACGCGGTGATGCAGCGCACCCAGGTTCCCACCGAGATCCTCAGTCCGTTCCAGGGGATGGAGGTGTCCGACGCGGTCCGCGACCGGCAGCTGCGCGCCGATGCGCCGGCGCTGCTCGTGGCCGCCGGTCTCGCGATGCGGAGATTCGACGCATGATTCCGCGCATCAACCTTCTCCCGCACCGGGAGATGCGCCGCGAGCGGCGCAAGAAGGACTTCGTCGTGCTGGGCGTGCTGACCGCGATTCTCGCCGCTCTCGGCTGCCTGCTCGTCGCCCTGGCGATCGACAACCGCATCGAGGAGCAGCGGGCGCGCAACGACTTCATTCGCACGGAGAACGCCAAGCTCGACGAGCAGATCAAGGAGATCGCGACGCTGCGCGCCGAGATCGACGCGCTGCGCGCTCGCCAGGCTGCCGTCGAGAGTCTGCAGACGAACCGGACCATACCGGTGCACCTGATGGACGAGCTGGTCAAGCACGTGCCCGAAGGCCTGTACCTGAAGTCGATGCGGCAGGACGAACGCAAGGTCACGCTGGTCGGCTATGCGCAATCGAACGATCGCGTATCGGAGCTGCTGCGCAACCTGGCGAACAACACGCCCTGGCTCGAGCGCCCCGAGCTGGTCGAGATCAAGGCGGTGCAGGTCGGCAGCGGCAAGGCGAACGCGAACGACGGCGGTCGGCGGCTCTACGAGTTCTCGCTGAACGCGCTGGTGCGCACCAACGATGCCCCCGCCGCTGCGCCCGCGAAGGTCGCCGGCGCGCCGGTGGCCGCGAACCCCGTGAGGTGAGCGCGATGGCCCGGTTCAATCCGTCGATCGATCTGTCCGCCGTCACCGCGCAGTTCCAGGGACTGCAGGGACGCCACCCGGGACTGTGGCCGATCGTCCCGCGCATCGCGCTGCTCGCGGCGGTCGTCGTCGCGCTCGGCGCGGCGGCCTGGGGCGGCTACTGGCGCGGCCAGCTCGAGGAGCTCGAGGCGCGCGTGGCCGAGGAGCAGCGGCTGAAGGACGAGTTCACCGACAAGATGCGCCAGGCGGTGAACCTCGAGGCGCTGCGCGAGCAGAAGGAACAGGTGATGCAGTACGTCAGCGCGCTCGAGAAGCAGCTGCCGAGCAAGGCCGAGATGGACGCGCTGCTCTCCGACATCAACCAGGCCGGCGTCGGGCGCGGGCTGCAGTTCGAGCTGTTCAAGCCCGGGCAGGTCGTCGTGCGCGACTACTACGCCGAACTGCCGATCGCCATCCGCGTCACCGGCTCGTATCACGCCTTCGGCGCGTTCACCAGCGAGATCGCCAACCTCGCCCGCATCGTCACGCTGAACAACCTGCAGATCTCGCTGCCCACCGATCGCAGCGGCCAGGCGGCGAGCGCCTCCGGCAACCTGTCGATGGAGGCGATCGCCAAGACCTTCCGCTATCTCGATCCGGAGGAGATCGCCGAGCAGCGGCGCAAGGCGGCCGAAGCGAAGGCGAAGAAGAAGTCATGACCACGAAGATGAAGACCGCTCTCGCCGCTCTCGGCGCCGTCGCTGCCGTATCGCTCGCCGGCTGCGCCGACGACCAGGCCGAACTGCGCGAATGGATGCAGTCGGTGCGCGCCAGCGTCAAGCCGGTGCACCACCCGATCAGCGAACCCCGCCGCTTCGAGCCCTATCGATACGACAACGAAGGGCAGGTCGACCCGTTCTCGGTCGCCAGGCTCGGCGGCGCGCCCGGCGTCGCCCACGCGGGCGCCCCGGCCGGCGGCCTGAAGCCGGACACGACGCGCCCGCGCGAGGCGCTCGAAGCCTATCCGCTCGACGCGATCCGCATGGTCGGCCACCTGGCGAACCGCCAGGGGCAGTACGCGCTGCTGCAGGCCGAGCGCCTCGTCTACCAGGCGCGCGTGGGCAACTACGCCGGGCAGAACTACGGAATGATCACGCGCAGGACGCCGTCGGCGACTGGGTCGAGCGCGAAACGACACTGCAGATCCAGGACGGGAGCGCTCAATGAAAGCGATGTTCGGCAGCATCGGCCCGGCGATCCGGGCGCTCGGCGGAGAAGCGGCTCGCGTGGCCGCAGCCTTCTGCGTCGCCGGCGCCGTCCTCGCCGGCGGTTTCGCGACGACCCCGGCCTTCGCCCAGGCGAACTCGATCGAGTCGGTCGGCAGCGTGCAGCAGGGCAGCACGACCTACCTGCGCATCGGGCTGAAGAACGCGCCCACCGCCGCGCCGGTCGGCTTCTCGGTATCGAACCCGCCGCGCATCGCCTTCGACTTCGTCGACACGGACAACCGCTCCGGGCACAACTCGATCGAACTGCCGCAGGGCGACGTGCGCAGCGTGGCGATCGTGCAGTCGGGCGAGCGCTCGCGCGTCGTGCTGAATCTGAAGCGCCCGATGGGCTACGAGACGTCGATCGACGGCAACACGCTCGTCGTCGCGCTCGAGCCGACTGCCTCGGCTGCCGCCACCGCGCAGCCGAGCTCGACGTACAACTTCGCCAAGTCCGACGGCAAGGGCGAGCACGCGCTGCGCGACGTCGACTTCCGTCGCGGCAAGGAAGGCGAAGGGCGCGTCGTCGTCGACCTGTCGGATCCGGGCGTCGGCGTCGACATCCGGCAGCAGGGGCAGACGGTGGTCGTCGACTTCATCGGCACGAAGCTGCCCGAGAACCTGCGCCGTCGTCTCGACGTGAGCGACTTCGGCACGCCGGTGCGCACCGTGCGCGCCTTCCAGCAGGGGGACAACACCCGGCTGGTGATCGAGCCGCAGGGGCAGTGGGAGCACAACGCCTACCAGAGCGACACGCAGTTCGTCGTCGAGGTCAAGGCGGTGCGCGAGGATCCGAACCGGCTCGTCGCCGGCACGCAGCCGGGCTACAAGGGCGAGCGGCTGTCGCTGAACTTCCAGAACGTCGACGTGCGTGCGCTGCTGCAGGTCATCGCCGACTTCACCAACCTGAACATCGTCACCAGCGATTCGGTGGCGGGCAGCCTCACGCTGCGACTGAAGGACGTTCCCTGGGACCAGGCGCTGGCGATCATCCTGGATTCCAAGGGCCTGGACATGCGCAAGAACGGCAACGTGATCATGGTCGCCCCGCGCGACGAGATCGCGGCCAAGGAGAAGCTCGAGCTGGAATCGCGCGCGCAGATCTCCGACATCGAGCCGCTGCGCACCGAAACCTTCCAGCTGAACTACCAGAAGGCCGAGGCGCTGCAGAAGCTGCTCGCCGACGAGAAGCAGCGCGTGCTGTCCAAGCGCGGCAGCGTCGTCGTCGACCAGCGCACGAACAAGGTGTTCGTGCAGGACACGCCGTTGCGGCTCGAGGAGGTGCGCAAGGTCATCGCGCAGATCGACATCCCGGTGCGCCAGGTGCTGATCGAGGCGCGCATCGTCGAGGCCGACGACCGCTTCACGCGCAACCTCGGCGTGCGGCTGGGCTTCAACCGGATCAACGCCAGCGCCGGCAGCACGCTCGGCCGCGCGACGGTGTCGGGCAACCTGCAGGGCGTGCACGACCTCACGCCGCTGCCGGGCGCCACGGGCTCGGGCGGCACGCTGCTGCCGAACACGAACTTCGTGAACCTGCCGGCGCCGGCGATCTCCGGCGTCGATCCCGCCACCTTCGCGGTGAGCCTGTTCAGCTCGGATCTCACGCGCTTCCTGAACCTCGAGCTGTCCGCGCTCGAAGCCGACCAGCGCGGCAAGGTGGTGTCGAGCCCGCGCGTGCTCACCGCCGACCAGGGCACCGCCGTCATCGAGCAGGGCACCGAGCTGCCGTACCAGCAGGCCACCTCGAGCGGCGCCACGTCGATCCAGTTCCGCAAGGCGAACCTGAAGCTCGAGGTCACGCCGCAGATCACGCCCGAGGGCAACGTGATCCTCGAAGTGCAGGTCAACCGCGACGCCGTCGGCATCCTCACGCCGGCCGGCTTCGCGATCGACACGCGGCGCGTGCAGACGCAGGTGCTCGTCGAGAACGGCGGCACCGTCGTCATCGGCGGCATCTACGAGCAGTTCGAGCGCAACCAGGTCAACAAGGTGCCGCTGCTCGGCGACATCCCGGTGATCGGCAATGCGTTCAAGAACAACTCGCGCACGAACAACCGGGCCGAGCTGCTGGTGTTCCTGACGCCCCGGGTGGTGACGGATACGGCGCTGGCGCGCTGAAGCGGCGGCGAGCGCGACGCGCTCGCATGGAACCCTGCCTGCTCGCGCGCCC
>QEVN01000161.1 GCA_003576795.1 Burkholderiales bacterium | reverse complement strand
AGGCCATGTGCAGACTGACTTCCAATTCCTGCGCGATCATGCTTCCTCCATCACGCACTGCAGCGGATGCTGATGCTGGCGTGAGTAACTGCTAACCTGTTCCACCTTCGTGGCTGCCACATCACGAGGAAAGACGCCGCACACGCCACGCCCTTCACGGTGCACCTTCAACATTACCTGCGTTGCCTTCTCCCGGCCCATCCCGAAGAACCTCTGAAGGACATTGACGACGAATTCCATCGGGGTGAAATCGTCGTTCAGCAGCATCACCTGGTACATCGGCGGCGGCTTCAGCCGCGACCCTCTGCGCTCCAGTACCGGAGTCGGATCTTGACGCGTCGCCATGAATGCATTCTAGCCAGTGTTGCTTCCTCTGCAACAACGCCGATCGGCCTTGTCCGGCCGACCGTGACGGGCTTCACGAAGCAATGCGTAAGCCCATGGAATGTCGCCGGAAAGCCCCAGTCCTGTCTTGACGCAACCTGTCTTTTCACAAAGAATCCGTGCGCTGCCCGGGGAGATGTCCTCGCGAGCGGGGGCGCCGGGCTTCCACAGAAAACCGACGCAACTACGAACCTGCGACGTTCTCGTCAGCCGCCTTCGGGCGACGCAGGCAGCGTTCAGTCGATCGCGTCAGGGGAAGACGAAAGCATGGCAACGGGTACCGTCAAGTGGTTCAACGACTCGAAGGGGTACGGTTTCATCACCCCCGACGATGGAGGTGAGGATCTGTTCGCGCATTTCAGCGCGATCCAGATGAACGGCTTCAAGAGTCTGAAAGAAGGCCAGAAGGTGCAATTCGACGTCGTCTCGGGCCCGAAAGGCAAGCAGGCGTCGAACATCCAGTCTTCGTGAAAGACGGCGCGCCTCGGGCGCGCCGTCTTCTCTTCGACTGCCGGCCCCGCGGCTAACGCTGCGGCTTCAGCCGTGCATCGGAAGGCTTGTTGCGCGGCACTTCGCCTGACGCATAAGGGCTGTCGCCGGGGATGTCCTCGCTGCCCACCGGCAGCTCCTCGATCGCCAGCGTATGGTAGCGCAAGGCCTTGCGGACCCCCTTGCCGGCGGCCGCCCGCAGCAGCCTTCGCTCCGCGTCCTCGTCCTTCGCGCGCACGACCAGCATCGCCGAGCCGTCGTCGGCGAGCTGGCGAATGATCGCGACGTTCTCCAGCTCGCTGCCCAGCTCGTTGAGCACCCCGGCCTGCTCCTCGCTCGAGCGCATCAGGTCGGCCGTCTGTCGGGGGCTCAGCACCAGCAGCTCCTCGCTCCCGAAGCCGGCGTCGTGCAGCGCGTCGCGCAGTGCCCTCGCATCGTCGGGCCGTAGCACCAGCACGGCGTTCCCCGTCGGGTAGAAGACGCCGTTGCGCGTATGCAGGAAGCGCTCGCGCTGCGCGTCGGTCAGCGTCGGGTCGGTTTCGCCGGGCCGGCGCGGGTCGTGCGCCGGCTCCCGGCGGTGAGAATCGGCCTCGTGCCAGCGCTGGCGCGCGCCGGCGGCGGAGTCCACCGAAGCGTTTCGTCGTTCCGTCATTGCCCTGCTCCTCGGTGTGGCTGATCCGAGGCGATGCAAGCGCGACGCCCGCCGCGCGAGCGCATCGTCGTCGGCGAGCAGCGCGAGCATCTCGTCGAGCGCGCCGAACAGCCGCTCGAGCCGCTGCGCGCCGACGCGCTGGCCCAGGCGTTCGTAGACCGCCTCGATTTCCGGCGCCATCCGCTCTGCCAGGCCGCGGCTCGTCTCGGTGAGCGATACCAGCAACCGGCGCCGGTCGTGGCCGATCCGTTCGCGCGCGACGAGCCCCATTTCCTCCATGCGCGCGAGCACGCCGGTCAGGCTCGGCCCGGAGATGCCGCAGAGCGCGACGATCTCGCGCGGTTCGAGCGGTCCGGTCTCGAGCAGCGCGCGCACGATGCGCCACTGCTGCTCGGTCAGGCCGTTCGCCTGGAGGATCGGGCGGAAGTGCCCGAGTACGCGTTCGCGCACGCGCGCGAGCAGCATCGCAAGGTTGCGGTGGCGGAAGCCCATTGTTAATATATTAACGAATGTTTTCCCCGGCTGCCGTCCCCTTCGTCTCCTCCTTCGACTTCCCGCCGTGGCGGCTGTCGGGGGTCGTTGTTGGCGCGCTGCTGAACGACCCGGCCGCGCTGGCGGCGCTCGGCGAGGCCGTGCACCAGCCGCCGTACCGGGCGCCGCCCCGGGCGCCGGTGCTGTACGTCAAGCCGCGCAACACCTTCGCGCCCGACGGCGCGCGCACGGCCCTTCCGCCGCGCGCGCGCAGCCTGTGCGTGGGCGCCTCGATCGGCCTGGTGATCGGCCGCGCCGCCTGTCGAGTGCCGGCCGCCGAAGCGATGTCCTTCGTCGCCGGCTGCACGCTCGTCGTCGACCTGTACGTGCCGCACGAAAGCCTGTACCGCCCGAGCGTGCGCGAGCGCGCGTTCGACGCTTCGTGCGTCCTCGGTCCGCGCGTCGTCGCGCTCGATGCGCTCGACCCCGACCATGCCAGGCTGCGCATCCGCATCGGCGAGCCCTCCGCGGAGCACGTGGTGGACACCTCCGGGCTGCTGCGCCCGGCGGCGCAACTGATCGCCGACGTCAGCGAATTCATGACGCTGCACGCCGGCGACGTGCTGCTGCCCGGCGTGCGCCATCCGGCGCCGACGATCGAGGCGGGCCAGCGCTGGTCGGTGGAATGCGAGCCGATCGGCGCGCTGCACGGCGAGGCGCTTGCCGCGGCCGAAGGGGACGCATCGTGAAGACCGCTCGCGTCGCCTTCGCCGGGGCGCTGCACGAGGCGCAACCGCACGACGCCGGACTGCGGCTGGCCGACGGTCGCGTGCTGCGCGAGAACGAGGTCGTCTGGCTTCCGCCCTTCGAACCGGGGACGATCGTTGCGCTCGGCCTGAACTACGCCGACCACGTGAAGGAGCTGTCGAAGGAGCTGACGATCGGCGAGAAGGACGAGCCGCTCGTCTTCCTGAAGACGCCCGGCTCGACGATCGGCCACCGAGGCGCCGTGCGCCGGCCCGCGGGCGTGCGCTTCCTGCACTATGAATGCGAGCTGGCGGTGGTGATCGGCGCAACCGCCCATCGCGTGAAGCGCGCCGATGCGCTGCGCCACGTGGCCGGCTACACCGTGTGCAACGACTACGCGGTGCGCGACTACCTCGAGAACTGGTATCGCCCGAACCTGCGCGCGAAGAACCGCGATGGCGGCACCGTGCTCGGCCCGTGGCTGGTCGATGCCGCCGACGTGCCCGATCCGCAGGCGCTGGCGCTGCGCACGATCGTCAACGGCGTCGTCGTGCAGAGCGGCACCACGGCGAACATGATCCGCGACGTCGCCTGGCTCATCGAATACCTGAGCGCCTTCATGACGCTGCAGGCGGGCGACGTCATCCTCACCGGCACGCCCGAAGGCGTGACCAACGTGAACGTCGGCGACGAGGTCGTCTGCGAGATCGACGGCATCGGCCGGCTGTCGAGCACGATCGTCGGCGACGAGGCCTACGGAATCGGGGAGCAGCACGAGTGCGCATCGAACACCTGATCGACGGCGAGCCGGTCGCGAGCCGGCGCTACTTCGAGACGACGAACCCGGCCACGCAGGAGGTGCTGGCCGAGGTTGCGCAGGGCGGCATCGACGAGGTGAACGCGGCCGTCGCCGCGGCGAAGGCGGCTTTCCCCAAGTGGGCAGGCCTGCCCGCTACCGAGCGGGCACGTTGCATCGATCGGCTCGGCGAGCTGATCTCGGCGAAGGTGCCCGAGCTGGCGCGCACCGAAACCGCCGACACCGGCCAGACCATCGCGCAGACGGGCAAGGCGCTGGTGCCGCGCGCGGCCGACAACTTCCATTACTTCGCCGAGATGTGCACGCGCGTGGACGGGCACACCTATCCCACGCCGACGCACCTGAACTACACGCTCTACCACCCGGTGGGCGTGTGCGCGCTGATCAGTCCGTGGAACGTGCCGTTCATGACGGCCACCTGGAAAGTGGCGCCGGCGCTCGCTTTCGGCAACACCGCCGTGCTGAAGATGAGCGAGCTGTCGCCGCTGACCGCCGCGCGGCTGGGCGAGCTCGCGCTCGAGGCGGGCATTCCGCGCGGGGTGCTCAACGTCGTGCACGGCTACGGACGCGAGGTCGGCGAGCCGCTGTGCATGCATCCGGACGTGCGCGCCATCAGCTTCACCGGCAGCACCGCCACCGGGAACCGCATCGTGCAGGCCGCGGGCCTGAAGAAATTCAGCATGGAGCTGGGCGGCAAGAGCCCCTTCGTCGTCTTCGACGACGCCGACTTCGAGCGGGCGCTCGACGCGGCCGTGTTCATGATCTTCAGCAACAACGGCGAGCGCTGCACGGCCGGCTCGCGCATCCTCGTGCAACGCGGCCTCTACGCCGAGTTCGCGCGCCGCTTCGCCGAGCGCGCGAGCCGCATCGTCGTCGGCGACCCGATGGACGAGAAGACGATCATCGGGCCGATGATCAGCCAGGGCCATCTCGCGAAGGTGCGCAGCTACATCGAGCTGGGCCCGCGCGAGGGCGCCACCCTGCTGGTCGGCGGACTCGAGCCGCCCGAGCTTCCGGCGCCGGTGGCGCGCGGCAATTTCGTGCGCGCCACGGTGTTCGCCGACGTCGACAACCGGATGCGCATCGCGCAGGAGGAGATCTTCGGGCCGGTGGCCTGCCTGATCCCCTTCGGCGACGAGGCCGAGGCGATCCGCCTGGCCAACGACGTCGCCTACGGCCTGTCGAGCTACGTATGGACCGAGAACCTGGGGCGCGCGCACCGCGTCGCCGCCGCGATCGAGGCCGGCATGTGCTTCGTCAACAGCCAGAACGTGCGCGACCTGCGCCAGCCCTTCGGCGGCACGAAGGCGAGCGGCACCGGCCGAGAGGGCGGCACCTGGAGCTACGAAGTGTTCCTCGAGCCGAAGAACGTCGCGGTGTCGCTCGGCTCGCATCCGATTCCGCGCTGGGGAGCCTGAACATGGGCAAGGTCGCGCTCGCCGCCAAGATCACGCACGTGCCGTCGATATACCTGAGCGAATTCGACGGCCCGCGCAAGGGATCGCGCCAGGACGCGATCGACGGCCACGTGGAGATCGGCCGGCGCTGCCGCGAAGCGGGCGTCGACACGATCGTCGTCTTCGACACGCACTGGCTGGTCAACGCGAACTACCACATCAACTGCGCGCCGAACTTCGAGGGCACCTACACGAGCAACGAGCTGCCGCATTTCATCTCGAACATGGCGTACTCGTTCCCGGGCAATCCGGCGCTCGGGCGGCTGCTCGCGCAGGCCGGCAACGAAGCCGGCGTCGAGACGCTGGCGCACGACGCGACGACGCTCGCCCCCGAATACGGCACGCTGGTGCCGATGCGCTACATGAACGTCGACCGGCACTTCAAGGTGGTGTCGGTCTCGGCGATGTGCATGGCGCACTACCTCGACGACAGCGCGCGGCTGGGCTGGGCGATGCGCCGCGCCGTGGAAGAGCAGTACGACGGAACGGTGGCCTTCTTCGCCAGCGGCAGCCTGAGCCACCGCTTCGCGCAGAACGGACTGGCGCCCGAATACGCGTTCCGCATCTGGAGCCCGTTCCTCGAGCAGCTCGATGCGCAGGTCGTGCGGATGTGGC
>QEVN01000160.1 GCA_003576795.1 Burkholderiales bacterium | reverse complement strand
CGCGCAGCCGGCGCTCGGCGCCTGCGGTGGCCGGTGCGGCCGTCGCCGCTTTCGCAGCGGGAGCCGGGCGCCGCTGGACCTGCGCGGCCGAGCGCGTTCCGCGGGCGGTCTCGCGCAGCCGCGCGGCCTTCGCCTGGGCTGCCTTGCGAGGCGTGGGAAACTTCATCGGCGGCATTGCGCGATGCGCTGCGGCAGTTCGCGGATCGCCTGCGCGTTGCTCCACGAGAAGCAGCGCCCGGCGGCGCTCTCCCACGGCAGCCACTCGAAGCGCAGGTGTTCGCGCGGCGCGAGCGTCACCTCGCGCGGCACGGGCAGGCGCAGGCCGAACACGTGCTCGAGATTGTGCGTGACGCCGTCGGCATAGCGATGTCGCCAGTGCGGATAGATCTCGTAGCGGTTCTCGCGCCGCCAGTCGCACAGCTCGAATTCGTTCGCATCGAGGCCCGTTTCCTCGAGCACCTCGCGCCGGCAGGTCTGCGCGAGCGGCTCGTCGAGCGTGGCGCGGCTGCCGGTGACCGACTGCCAGTAGCCCGGATGGTCGGCGCGTTCGAGCAGCAGCACCTGCAGGTCGTCGGTGTGCACGACGACCAGCACCGACTCGGGAATCTTCGCGCCCATCCGACCGCTTCCCGCCCGCCTGCTTCCGGCCTGCCCGCTTGCCGCTCGCCGGCTCAGGCCGTACGAGCCTCGGCCTTGCGCAGCCGGATGTGCAGCTCGCGCAGCTGCTGCTCGTCGACCGGCGACGGCGCCTGCACGAGCAGATCCTGCGCGCGCTGCGTCTTCGGAAAGGCGATCACGTCGCGGATGGAATCGGCGCCGGCCATCATCGCGACGATGCGGTCCAGCCCGAAGGCGATGCCGCCGTGCGGCGGGGCGCCGTACTGCAGCGCGTCGAGCAGGAAGCCGAACTTGGCGCGCGCCTCCTCCGCTTCGATGCGCAGCGCGCGGAACACCTTGCTCTGCACCGCCTCGCGGTGGATGCGCACCGAGCCGCCGCCGATCTCCCAGCCGTTGAGCACCATGTCGTAGGCCTTGGCCAGGCACTGCCCGGGCGAGCTTTCGAGCATGTCCTCGTGGCCGTCCTTCGGCGAAGTGAACGGGTGGTGCATCGCGCTCCAGCGCCCGGCCTCCTCGTCGTACTCGAACATCGGGAAGTCGGTGACCCACAGCGGCATCCAGCCGGCGACGCTCGCGCCGTTGCGCCGGCCGAAATCGGAGTGGCCGATCTTCGTGCGCAGCGCGCCGATCGACGCATCGACGATCTTCGCCTGGTCTGCGCCGAAGAAGATGAGGTCGCCGTCCTGCGCACCGGTGCGCGAGAGGATCGCCTCGATCGCCGCATCGTGCAGGTTCTTGACGATGGGGGACTGCAGGCCTTCGCGTCCGCGCGCGGCGTCGTTGACCTTGATCCACGCCAGGCCGCGCGCGCCGTAGATCGACACGAACTGGCCGTAGGCGTCGATCTCGCCGCGCGTGAGCGCCCCGCCGCCGGGAACGCGCAGGGCGACGACGCGCCCGTCCTTCGCGTTCGCCGGCGTAGAGAACACCTTGAAATCGACGTCGCGCATCGCGTCGGTGAGCTCGGTGAACTCGAGCTTCACGCGCAGGTCGGGCTTGTCGGAGCCGAAGCGTCGCATCGCCTCGGCGTAGCTCATCGTGGGGAACGGATCGGGCAGCTCGACGCCGATCGCATTGCGGAAGACGACGCGGATCATCTCCTCGAAGATCGCGCGGATCTCGCCTTCGCCGAGGAACGAGGTCTCGCAGTCGATCTGCGTGAACTCGGGCTGGCGGTCGGCGCGCAGGTCCTCGTCGCGGAAGCACTTGACGATCTGGTAGTAGCGATCGAAACCCGCCACCATCAGCATCTGCTTGAACAGCTGCGGCGATTGCGGCAGCGCGTAGAACTCGCCGGCGTGCACGCGCGAGGGCACGAGGTAGTCGCGCGCGCCCTCGGGCGTGGAGCGCGTGAGCATCGGCGTCTCGATGTCGACGAAGCCCTGCGCGTCGAGATAGCGGCGCACCTCGCGCGCGACGCGGTAGCGCAGCATCATGTTCTGCTGCATCGGCGGACGACGCAGGTCGAGCACCCGGTGCGTCAGCCGCGTGGTCTCGGAGAGGTTCTCGTCGTCGAGCTGGAACGGCGGCGTGACCGACGCGTTGAGGATCTCGAGCTGGTCGCAGACGATCTCGACCTCGCCGCTGCGCAGATTCGGGTTCACCGTCCCTTCCGGCCGACGGCGCACGTGGCCGACGACCTTCACGCAGTATTCGTTGCGGATGCGCTCGGCCGCGGCGAACATCTCCGGCCGGTCGGGGTCGCAGACGACCTGCGCCAGGCCCTCGCGGTCGCGCAGGTCGATGAAGATCACGCCGCCGTGATCGCGCCGGCGATGCACCCAGCCGTACAGCGTGACGGTCCGGTCCAGGTGCTCGGCAGAGATCTCGCCGGTATAGCAGGTCCGCATCAGGTTCTCCGGTTCAGCGGCGGCGCCACGGGGGGCACGACGGGTTCGATGTCGGATCGGGGCCGCGCGCCGGGCGGGCGAGGGACCGGCGCGCCCCGGTCGAGCGGCGCGACGACGCCCATCGAAACGACGTATTTCAGCGCCTGGTCGACGCTCATGTTCAACTCGACGGTCTCCGACCTGGGCATCATCAGGAAGAAGCCCGAGGTCGGGTTCGGCGTCGTCGGCACGTAGACCGAGATCATGTCGACGTCGATGTGCCGACGCACTTCGTCGGCCGGTGCGCCGGTGAGGAAGCCGATCGTCCAGACGCCGCTGCGCGGATACTGCACGAGCAATGCCTGGCGAAAGGCCTGCCCGCTGGGCGACAGGATCGTGTCGCTCACCTGCTTCACGCTCGAGTAGATCGAGCGCACGATCGGAATGCGCCCGAGCAGCCCTTCCCAGTAGAGCAGGAGGCGCTCGCCGATGATGTTGCGCGCGGCGATCCCGGTGAGCACGACGACGGCGATCGACAGCAGCGCGCCCAGGCCCGGGATGTCGTGGCCGAACCAGCTGCGCGGATGCAGCTGCGCGGGAAGCAGCTGCAGGCTCTGGTCCATCGTCGCGACGATCAGGTTCAGCACCCAGAGCGTGATGACGAGCGGAATCCAGATCAGCAGGCCGGTGACGAGGTATTTGCGCATTCGTGCTCGCTGTCCCGGGCGCGGCGCGGGCTCGTCGGCTTCGGCCGCCCGCTTTCGCTGCGGCCGAAGGATCGGAGGGCTCATCGCGTGGCGTCCCGGGCGGGGACGCTCAATCCGCCGTCGAGCCGGCCGGCGCGCTGCCGCCGGATGCGGCGGGCGACGCGGTGCTCTTCGCGGGGGCGTCGGCCTTGGCGCCGTCGCTCTTCGCCGCCTCGGTCTTCGCGCCGGCGACGTCGGGCTTCGACGCATCGCCTCCGTTGCCGGAACCCGGCTGCTTCGCCTTGTTCCCGTCGCGGAAATCGGTGACGTACCAGCCGCTGCCCTTGAGCTGGAAGGCGGGCGCGGTGAGCACCCTGTGGAAGGACTCGGCCGCGCACACCGGGCAGGCGGTGAGCGGGGCGTCGGAGAACTTCTGCAGCACGTCCTTCTCGGTGCCGCAGGAATCGCAGCGATACGCGTAGATCGGCATTTCTTCGGCTCGAAATCCACTGCCGCGACGCGGCAGCGTGGAAACGCGGAAAACCTTGAATTATAAAGGGAAACGTAATGGCCTCCGCAGCGTCTTGCGCCGCGGGTCGGGGGAATGCGAGCATTGCCCGGCGCGGCGGCGCGCGGATCATCGACGGGCACCGCACGGGCCGCATCGTCGTACCGCCGCCCAGCCTGCCGAAGCGACGCTGCCCACTGCCGTGCCGACGCCCGGGGGAGAGATGACGACACGAAGCATCCCCGACGATCCGCTGCTTTCCGTCGAAGACCTCGGTGTGCGCTTCGGCGGCATCGTCGCGCTCGACAGCGTCTCCTTCGCCGTGGAACGCGGCATCGTGTGCGGACTCATCGGCCCGAACGGCGCCGGAAAGACGACGCTGTTCAACTGCCTGTCCCGCCTCTACGAGTTCGACGCGGGCCGCATCCGCTTCGACGGCGTCGACCTCGGCGCATTGCCGCGCCACCGCATCGCCGCGCTCGGCATCGGTCGCACCTTCCAGAACCTCGCGCTGTTCGGCACGATGAGCGTGCTCGACAACGTGCTGGTCGGCACGCACAGCCGCACGCGCAGCGGCTTTCTCGCCAACGCGCTGCGACTGCCGGGCGTGGCGGCCGAGGAACGCGCGGCGCGGGACCGCGCCGCGCAGCGCCTCGAGCTCCTCGGGCTCGACGCGGTCATGCACGTGCCCGTGGCCGAGCTTCCTTTCGGCACCTGCAAGCGCGTCGAGCTGGCGCGCGCGCTGGCCGCCGAACCGCGGCTGCTGCTGCTCGACGAGCCGGCGAGCGGGCTGAATCACGAGGAGATCGAGACGCTCGCCGGTTCGATCCGCGCCTTGCGCGACCGCCTCGGCCTCACGATCCTGCTCGTCGAGCATCACATGAACCTCGTCATGAACGTCTCCGACAAGGTGGTGGCGCTGAACTTCGGACGCAAGATCGCCGAAGGAAGTCCCGACCAGGTGCGGGCGCATCCGGAGGTCGTCGAGGCGTATCTCGGGGCGGGTGCGAATTGAGCGCGGACGAAAGGCGGGCGGCCGCACAGGCGGCCGCGCACGCGGCTCCGCTGCTCGCCGTGCGCGACCTCGTCGCGTCGTACGGGCCGACGCGCGTCCTGCACGGTATCCACTTCGAGATGGCGCGCGGATCGGTCACGGCGCTGCTCGGCGCGAACGGCGCGGGAAAGACGACGACGCTGCGTGCGCTTTGCTCGATGACGGTACGCACCAGCGGCGAGATCCGGCTCGACGGCGAGCGCATCGACGGCAGGGCCACCGAGGACGTCGCGCGGCTCGGCGTCGCGCACGTTCCCGACGGCCGTGGCACCTTCCTGGGACTGACCACCGAGGAAAACCTGCGGCTGGGGGCCTGGATCCGACGCGACCGGCACGCGGTCGCGGCCGATCTCGATCGCGTCTACGGCTACTTTCCGCGGCTGCGCGAGCGGCGAAAGCAGCAGGCGGGAACGCTCTCCGGCGGCGAGCAGCAGATGCTCGCCGTCGCGCGCGCACTGATGTCGCGACCGCGGCTGCTGCTGCTCGACGAGCCGTCGTTCGGGCTGGCGCCGCGCGTCGTGCGCGAGATCTTCGCGATCATGCGCCGGATCAACGAGGACGAAGACGTGTCGATCCTGCTCGTCGAGCAGAACGCGTCGATGGCGCTCGAGCTGGCGGATCACGCGTATCTGCTCGAGACCGGGCGCATCGTGCTCGCCGGGCGCGCCGACGATCTGCGGCGCGACGACACGGTGCGCCGCGCATATCTGGGCAACTGAGTGGGCAACTGAGTG
Source organism: Burkholderiales bacterium (assembly GCA_003576795.1). Taxonomy (GTDB): domain Bacteria; phylum Pseudomonadota; class Gammaproteobacteria; order Burkholderiales; family Burkholderiaceae_E; genus Zeimonas. Next base: position 270 of record QEVN01000160.1, on the reverse strand, counting down.
GGCAAACGAGTGGGCAACTGAGCGGGCACCCGGGCAGGCGCCCGAACCCGAGCCGAGGAATCGCCGATGGAGAGTTTCCTGCACCAGGTGTTCGCCGGTCTGGCCACCGGCGGGATCTACGCCAGCCTCGCGCTCGCGCTGGTGATGATCTACCAGACCACGCACCTGGTGAACTTCGCCCAGGGCGAGATGGCGATGTTCTCGACGTACCTCGCGTGGACGATGATCGACGTCGGCGTGCCGTACTGGGCCACGTTCTCGATCACGCTG
>QEVN01000159.1 GCA_003576795.1 Burkholderiales bacterium | reverse complement strand
CGGTCACCAACGGCGAATGGCTGGACTTCATCGCCGACGGCGGCTACCGCGATCCGTTGCTCTGGCTGTCCGACGGCTGGGATCGCGTGCGCGAAGAACAGTGGGAGGCTCCGCTGTACTGGCGCCAGGGCGACGACGGCTGGACGACGATGAGCCTGCACGGCGAACGCGCGCTCGACCCGCACGCGCCGGTGGCGCATATCAGCTACTACGAAGCCGACGCCTTCGCGCGCTGGGCCGGCAAGCGCCTGCCCACGGAATTCGAATGGGAGGCCGCTGCGCGCGCTTCGCTTCGCGATGGCCACGGCGCGAGCGCCGGCGGCCCCAACGCCCGCGCCTGCATCGACCAGTCCCCCGTTGCCGCCGGCCACTTCGCCGACGACGGCCATTTCCTTCCGCGGCCCGCGCGCGAGCCGTCCCCGCTGCAGCAGCTGTTCGGCGACGTCTGGGAATGGACGTCGAGTTCCTTCGCGCCCTACCCGGGCTTTCGCGCCGCGCCCGGCGCTGCCGGCGAATACAACGGCAAGTTCATGTGCGGACAGTACGTCCTGCGCGGCGGCTCCTGCGCCACTCCGCGCGGCCACGTCCGCGCCACCTACCGCAACTTCTTTCCACCCCCTGCACGCTGGCAGTTCTCCGGCGTGCGCCTCGCCGAGGATCGTCCATGAGCAGCACGCAGCACCTCCGCACCTCCTCCCCCGGCGCCGAGCCTCGCACTCCGCGTCCGCTGCTGCGTCCGCCGGCGGAACTCGATCGGCCCGGCCGCGCGCCCGGCGATCGGGTAGACACCCGGCGGTCGCGAGAGTTGCGGGCGGAGATCACCGGCTGGACGAGCTACGACCCGCGCCTGGCGGCGGACGTGCTCGCCGGCCTTTCGCAGCCGCAGAAATCGATCCCGTCGACGTGGCTGTACGACCAGCGCGGCTCGCAGCTGTTCGAAGCGATCACCGAGCTGCCGGAGTACTACGCCACGCGCAGCGAGATCGCGCTGCTTCGCGGTTGCGCCGCCGAGATCGCCGAGGAGATCGGACCGGACGCCACGATGATCGAGATCGGCTCCGGCTCGAGCCGCAAGACGCCGCTGCTGCTGGGCGCCATGCAGCGTCCGTACGCCTACGTGCCGGTCGACATCTCCGGCGCGTTCCTGATGCATTCGGCCGCGCTGCTGCGCGGTCGCTTTCCCGACGTGCGCATCATGCCGGTGGTCGGCGACTTCAAGCGCCCGGTGCAGCTGCCGCACGCGCTTCGCTTCGCGCCGGCGCGCGGGCGACGGATCGTCTTCTTCCCCGGCTCGACGATCGGCAACCTCACGCCCGACGAAGCGGTGCAATGCCTCGAACGGCTCGGCGACCTGTGCGGGCCGAACGGGCTGCTCGTTCTCGGCGTGGACCAGAACCGCAACGAGGAAACGCTGCTGCCGGCATACAACGACGCCGCGGGCGTCACGGCCGCCTTCAACCTGAACCTGCTCGAGCGGATCAATCGCGAGCTCGGCGGCACCTTCGACGTCGGCGCCTTCCGCCACGAAGCGCGCTACGACCGCGAGCAGCACCGCATCGAGATGCACCTGGTGAGCGTTCGCGAGCAGTCGGCCGAAGTGCTGCGCCGGCCGTTCACCTTCGCGCGGGGCGAGACGATCCACACCGAGAACTCGTACAAATACGATCTCGAGGCGGTGCAGACGATGGCCGCGCGCGCGAAGATGCATCGGCTCGCCGGCTGGGTCGAAGAACGCGGCCGCTTCGCGCTGCACCTGCTCGCCCCGCGCGTCTGAAGGGCACGCGTCAGCCGAGCGGACGCCCGGGGTCGTCGTCCTCGGGCGCCTCCTCGGCCTCCGCGTGCAGGTCGCGGCGCAGGTTCGCCGTCAGCTCGGCGCCGAACAGGAACACGGCCGACGAGAAATACAGCCACATCAGCAGCACCGCGAGCGCGCCGGCCGCGCCGAAAGCGCTCGCGGTTCCGGCGCGCGACAGGTAGAGACCGAACAGGTCCTTGCCCACGCTGAAGAGCAGCGCGGCGGCGAACGCGCCGATCGCCACGTTCTTCCAGCGCAGCCGCGGCGCGGGCAGGAACTTCAGCAACGCAGCGAAAGCCGCCGTGAGCGCGAGGAGCATCGTCGCGCGCTGCACCAGCGAGATCCAGCGACGCGTGCCGACTTCGCCCAGCAGATCGTTCACGAGGAAGGAAACGGCCGCGTCGAGCACCAGCAGCACGACGACGAGGAAGCCGATTCCGACGACCAGCCCGAAGGACATGAGCCGCACGCGCAGCATCGCCAGCCACGCCTTCTGCGGCAGCGCCTGGTTCCAGATCGCGTTCAGCGACTGGTTCAGCTGCGCGAAAGTGGCCGAGGCGCCCAGCGCCACGCCGGCGGCGGAGATCCACGTGCTCGGTCCGCCCTGCCCCGACTTCCACGCGTTCGACAGCATCGCCTGCACCACGCGCGCGCCGTCCTCGCCGACGAGTCCGCCGATCTCGCCGATGAGCCGGCCCTGCACCGCATCCGCACCGACGAAGTAGCCGGCCACCGCGATGACGATCACCAGCATCGGCGCCAGCGAGAACGCCGCGTAGAAAGCGAGCGCCGCTGCCATCGTGGCGCAGCGATCCCGGCCGAAACCGGCGACCGCCCCGGTGAACGCGCGAACGAAGCCCGAATGCCGCAGGCGCCCGAGCGAGAGCCCCATCAGCGATCGCGCTGCTGCGTCCGCTGCTTCTGCTTCGCCTTCTCGCGCAGGATGCGGTTCTCCGGCTTCTCGTAACCGTGCATGCCGCGCCGATCGGTGTCCTGCCGTCCTTCCTCGATGTCGCGATACGCCTGCTCGATGATCTCGTTGGGCTCGCCCTGCTGGCTGTCGCTCGACTGGTCGCGCTCGTGCGGCGTGCGCGGAGCCTGCCGCTCGACCGGTTTCTTCGGTGTGCTCATCGCCTGACGCCTCCTTCTCGCCGTGGGCACGGGGCGCAACGCGCATGCCCGAGGCGCATCGCGCGGCGCGACGAGCGGTGCGCCATGACGCCACGCGCAACGAGGGCATGCGAATTGCACGGGCCGGCGACAACCGTGCGCGTTGCGCACTCACTCGCCGAGGTCCGCATGGCCCTGTCCACCATCCTGCTGATCGTACTCGTCCTGCTCCTCATCGGCGCGATCCCGAGCTGGCCCTACAGCCGCGGCTGGGGCTACGGACCGAGCGGAATCCTCGGCGTCGTCCTCGTCGTGGTGATCGTGCTCGCCCTGATGGGCCGGCTCTAGCGCGATGACCGGGCAGTTCGCTGCCCGGACATCGAAGCCGACGTACGATAGCGGAAGCCCATCAGAGGCACAGCCGTCGGCGACTCTCCGTCAGCGCCGCGCATTCAGAGAAGGAGACACGCGTGCCCGAAGCCGAACTCTCGACGGTGCGCCCCCCGCACGACGGTGCCGCGCCCGCCCCCGCTTCCGCGCGCAATCGCCCGGCACGGCTGCCGGCGCTGGCGCCGCTCGCGTGGCTGGCGGCCGGCTGGAACGACTTCCGCTCGACCGGCTACCGCGCCGCCTTCTACGGACTCGCCTTCGCCGCCATGGGTTGGGCCATCGGCTTCGTCTACGAGACGCAGTGGCAGCTCACGATGGGGCTCACGGCGGGCTTCTTCCTGCTCGGCCCGTTCGTCTGCACCGGCATCTACGAGCTTTCGCGCCAGCGCGAGCGCGGCGAGCCGCCCGACCTCGTGCGCTCGCTCTCCTGCTGGCGGCGCGCGCCGGGGTCGATCGGCTTCTTCGCCGCGATGCTCACGTTCCTGATGATCATCTGGGCGCGCGTTTCGGTGGTGCTCTTCGCGCTGAGTTCCACCACCGAGTTCCCGACGATGCGCGGCGTGCTCGGGCAGATCGCGTCGGCCTCCAACGTCGAATTCCTCGCGCTGTGGAGCGCGGTGGGCTTCGTCTTCGCTTCGCTGGTCTTCGCCATTTCGATCGTGTCGGTACCGATGATGCTCGATCGCGGCAGCGACACGATGGTGGCCGTCTTCACCAGCGCTCGCGCGCTGGCGGAGAATCCGGCTGCGGCCTACGTCTGGGCGGCGTCGATCGTCCTGCTGATCGGCGCGAGCCTGGTGCTGTGGCTCGGACTGCTCGTCGTCACGGCGCCGCTGGTCGGCCATGCCACCTGGCACGCCTACCGCGCGCTCGTCCCGCGGGCGCCCGGATGACCGCACGGAGGACCGCATGCGACGCGTGCCGCTCTACAGTCGCTCGAGCCGGACCGCACCCGGCGCCGGCGCGCCGACTCCGCGTGCGCCCGCAGGCCGCGAAACCGCAGCGCGTCCCGCGGCACCCGGCCGCACGGCTCCCGCAACGCCCACCGGCCGCCCCGGTGCCGGCGAAGCACCCTCCGAGGCGGGCCCAAGCGCGATCGCCTCGCGCCTGCGCCGCTGGACCCGGGCGCAGCCGCGCAGCCTCCTCGCCGCCTGCGGCGCGCTGCTGATCGCCGCGCTCGTCGCCCTCGCATCGTCGGGGCCGCCGCCCGCGCGCGTCCTCACGCAGCACGACATCGACCAGGCGGTGCTGCACGCGCTGCAGACGAATGCGTTGCCCTCGCCCGCCGCCCGCGCCTGGCAGGTGATCCGGCCTTCGGTGGTGCGCGTGCGCGCGCTCGACCCCCCGCACGAGGACGGCAGCGAAAACGAACGGAACATCGGCACCGGCGTCGTCATCGTCGACACCGGAACGATCCTCACCAACCTGCACGTCGTCGTCGGCGCACCGCGCCTGGAAGTGGAATTCGCCGACGGTTCGGTGTCGGAGGCAACCGTCGCCGGCCTCGAGCCCGCACAGGATCTCGCGGTGCTGCAGGCGAAGACGATCCCCGACGACCTGAAGGCCGCGACGATGCGCAGCACGAGCGACCTGTCGGTGGGCGATACCGTCGTCGCGGTCGGATTCCCCTTCGGCATCGGGCCCACGGCAACGGCCGGCGTCGTCTCTGGCCTTCGCCGCGAGTTCCGCTCCCCGGAAGGTCAGCGGCTCCTCACGAACCTGATCCAGTTCGACGCCGCCGCCAACCCGGGCAACTCGGGCGGCCCGCTGGTCACTGCCGACGGCGAAGTGGTCGGCATCGTCACCGCGATCATGAATCCCACCGAGCAGCGCGTGTTCATCGGCATCGGCTTCGCGGTACCCATCGAGACCGCCGCCGCATCGGCCGGCATGTCGCCTTTCTGACCGGAGCGAACCGAGATGAATCCCGAGACGGAACGCCGCGCGATGCCCGATCCCCGCCCAGATCTGCGGCACGATCCCCGGCCCGAGATGCAGCGCGCGCCGGTCGACGAAGGCGTCGCCGAGGAAATGCAGCGCGTGCTCTACGAGGTCAAGCGCATCGTCGTCGGGCAGGACCGCTTCCTCGAGCGCGTGCTGGTCGCGATGCTCGCGCAGGGCCACCTGCTCGTGGAAGGCGTGCCCGGGCTGGCGAAGACGCTGACGATCAAGACGCTCGCGCGCACGATCCGCGGCAGCTTCCGGCGCATCCAGTTCACCCCCGACCTCGTTCCGGCCGACCTGGTCGGCACGCGCGTCTACAACCAGAAGACGAGCGAATTCGCCACCGTTCTCGGCCCCGTGTTCGCCAACCTGCTGCTCGCCGACGAGATCAACCGCGCGCCCGCGAAGGTGCAGAGCGCGCTGCTCGAGGTGATGGAGGAAAGGCAGGTCACGATCGCCGG